>NZ_JAAGMH010000112.1:0-79398 GCF_010548505.1 Streptomyces sp. SID14515
CCAAAGGTTCCCTCAGCCTGGTTGGCAATCAGGTGTTGAGTGTAAGTGCACAAGGGAGCTTGACTGTGAGACCGACGGGTCGAGCAGGGACGAAAGTCGGGACTAGTGATCCGGCAGTGGCTTGTGGAAGCGCTGTCGCTCAACGGATAAAAGGTACCCCGGGGATAACAGGCTGATCTTCCCCAAGAGTCCATATCGACGGGATGGTTTGGCACCTCGATGTCGGCTCGTCGCATCCTGGGGCTGGAGTCGGTCCCAAGGGTTGGGCTGTTCGCCCATTAAAGCGGTACGCGAGCTGGGTTTAGAACGTCGTGAGACAGTTCGGTCCCTATCCGCTGTGCGCGTAGGAATATTGAGAAGGGCTGTCCCTAGTACGAGAGGACCGGGACGGACGAACCTCTGGTGTGCCAGTTGTCCTGCCAAGGGCATGGCTGGTTGGCTACGTTCGGAAAGGATAACCGCTGAAAGCATCTAAGCGGGAAGCCTGCTTCGAGATGAGTATTCCCACCAACTTGATTGGTTAAGGCTCCCAGTAGACGACTGGGTTGATAGGCCAGATGTGGAAGCCCTGTAAGGGGTGGAGCTGACTGGTACTAATAGGCCGAGGGCTTGTCCTCAGTTGCTCGCGTCCACTGTGTTAGTTCTGAAATAACGAACGGCCGTGTTTTTGTCCGGTGTTCAAATTTCATAGTGTTTCGGTGGTCATTGCGTTAGGGAAACGCCCGGTTACATTCCGAACCCGGAAGCTAAGCCTTTCAGCGCCGATGGTACTGCAGGGGGGACCCTGTGGGAGAGTAGGACGCCGCCGAACAATCTTTCCGGGAAAGCCCCGCACCAACAGGTGCGGGGCTTTTCTGCGTTCCAGACAGGGCTCATGAAGTACCGGCCGGCCGGTACTTCATGAGCCCTGTGCTCCCCCTGGCTTGCCGGTATGGCCGGGCGCGATTATGAGCATCTCCGGATCCCGTGTATGGTTTACCTCGTTGCCACAGCGCAACGAGGCCCCAATAGCTCAGTCGGTAGAGCGTCTCCATGGTAAGGAGAAGGTCTGCGGTTCGATTCCGCATTGGGGCTCAGAACATGACGAAAGGCCCCCGCCACATGGCGGGGGCCTTTCGCGTTGGGGCTCAGACGAGGGGCGGTTCCGGGACGCGCATGGCCAGGATGGCCATGTCGTCCGAGGCCGGCTCGGCGGCGAAGCGTTCCACGGCCCGCAGAATGCGTGAGGCGACCGCTCCGGCCGTCAGGCCCGTACAGGTCGACAGGACGTCCGCGAGGCCGTCGTCGCCCAGCATGCGGCTTCCCTCGCGGCGTTCGGTGACGCCGTCCGTGACGCACAGCAGGACGTCACCCGGGTTGAGGACGACCTCCTGCTCGTACAGGTCGAGGTCCTCGATGACACCGAGCAGGGGCTGCGGTTCCGCGGCGGACTCGACGGAGCCGTCCTGGCGCAGGCGCAGCGGCAGCGGGTGGCCTGCGCAGACGACCTTCAGGAGGGCGCTGCCGTCCTCCTGGGGCCACAGCTCGCCGTACAGAAGGGTCAGGAAGCGGCTGCGGGCGCCCTCGTCGAGGATCGCCGCGTTCAGGCGCTCCAGGACCGCCGGGCCGCCGAAGCCCTCGCGGGCGAGCAGACGCAGCGCGTGGCGGGCCAGGCCCGTGACGGCGGCCGCCTCCGGGCCCGTACCGCACACGTCGCCGATGGCGAAGCCGTACGCGCCGTCGCTGATCGGGAAGACGTCGTAGAAGTCGCCGCCGACCTCGTTGCCCTCGCCGGCGGCGCGGTAGATGACCTCGATCTCGACGTTCGGCACGTCGGGCAGGCCCGGGGGCAGCAGGCTGCGCTGGAGGGACTGGCTGATCGCCATGCGCTCCGAGTACAGGCGGGCGTTGTCCAGGGCCAGGGCGGCCCTGCGGGAGAGGTCCTCGGCCAGTTCCAGGATCTCCTGGCGGAAGTGGTCGTCCGAGGGCTTCCCGAGCGTCAGCATGCCGATCACACGGTTGCGGGCGACCAGCGGGAGGACCACCGTCTCACCGCCGACGGCCTGGGCCGTGGCGAGCGTCGTGCGGGTGGCCGTGCTCATGCTCAGCGGCGCGTCGCGCTGCAGGCTGCGGGTCGACGTGGACAGGGCCGCGCGGTGGCCCGCCTCCGAGGGGGCGGCCCAGACGCGGGCGCCCGGGGTCGGTACCGGATCCGGCGGGGCGATCTTGGAGAGCAGGGCCTTGAGCCCGTCGATGAGGTCCTCGTCCTCGTGGAGCACATAGGAGAGGTACGGGTCGGACGACTGGTCGGCGATCGTGTAGACGGCGCACCAGGTGGCCAGCGTCGGGACCGTCATCTGGGCCATCAGCGCCAGGGTCTGGTCCCGGTCGAGCGTGCCGGCCAGCAGGTCGGAGGCCTCGACGAGGAAGGACAGGGAGCCTCGGCGCAGCCGTTCCAGCTCGCCGAGGCGGGCGGACTCCACGGCGAGCGCGATGCGGTCCGCCGCGAACTGGAGGCGCAGGGCCTCCTCGTTGGAGTAGCGGCCCGCGCCCTCCGCCGCGACGCCGAGGGAGCCGGTGAGACGGCCCTCGACCTTCAGCGGCACGGTGACGACCGAGCGCATCCCGGTGTCGGTGAGGAGCGGCACGGCGCCGGGGACGGCGGTCAGGTCCTCGTGGACGGCGGGCATCCGGGCGGAGCCGTAACGGCCCGTACCGGCCTCGACCGGCACCCGGGCGAAGCGCTGGCGGGCCGAGGGGAGGCCCGTCGTGGCGCGGACCTCCAGCTCGGTCTCGTCGTCCGTGGCGAGCAGGAGGAACGCGGCGTCGGCGTCGAGCATGTCGCGGGCCCGCTCGACCGTCCGCTGAAGGAGGCCGTCCAGGTCGTCCGGGGCCGGGGAGCCGATGAACACCTCGAACGGGTCCGCGGTGCGGTTGTCGGATGAGGTGTCGGAGACCGGGGCGCGGACCGGGGACTGGAGCACGGCGCGCTCGTCGTCGCGGACGAGGAGACAGACCGTGGAAGGTTCGCCGTCGGTGTCGCGGACCCGCAGGTGCGAGGAGTAGACGGCGATGGTCCGGCCGTCGGCGCCGCGGATTCCGTAACTGCCCTCCCAGCGGGAGAGCTGGAGGGCGTCGGCGATGCCGGTGTTGGTCCCCGGGGTGTGCGGCCAGGCCACGAAGTCGGTGAACTGCTTGCCGGTGACCTGCTCCGCCGTGTGCCCGAAGACGTACGCGGCGTCGTCGTTCCACGCGCTGATCGCGCCGGCGCTGTCGATCTGGACGACGGCGACCCGGACCCGCTGGTCGGTGACGGGGAGGAGCGAGGTGGGCAGGACCGGGCCGGCGGAGCGGATGCCCACCGGCCGGTCGGGCAGGTCCAGCTGGAACCAGACGTGTTTACGGGTGGGGGAGTACTCGACGCCCCAGCGGGAGGCCAGGGCGGCGCAGAGCAGCAGACCGCGGCCGTTCTCGCGGTCGGGGCTGCCGAAGTCGAGGCCGTTGCTCTGGAGCGGAACCTCGCGTTCCGGATAGTGGTCGGAGACCTCGACCCGGACGCCGTCCGCGGTGCGCAGGCACAGCACGTCGGCCGCGGTGCCCGCGTGCACGACGGCGTTGGTCACGAGCTCGCTGGTGAGCACGACGGCGTCGTCGACGACATCGTTGTAGCCCCACCCCTGGAGCGTGTCCCGGACGAAGGCGCGGGCGGTCGCGACGGAGCGTCCGACCGGTTCGAAGGTGGCGGCCGCGCGCGCGGTGATCACAGCACTCCCCATATTGGTGTCTCGTCGCTTCCCCGAGTCCTGTGCCCGTTTATCGCCGCTTCGATTCGCTTGCCAGGCTAGACGTATCTCAAGGGTGCCCGGTACACGAGGGCCGAGTTCGGGACAGAGCGGTCCGGCGGTGGTGCGCGGGCGCACAAGTATGGACTCCCGGTGCAAGGGATGGGGGGCAACCGGTGCAGGTTGCCCGCCGACCGGTTCCGGCCTGGTACGTTGCCATGATTTGACGTCCGCCCGGTCGCCCGTTGACGGTGTGCAGTGGCGGTGAGCCAAAGTGGAACTGGGCAAGCTTCCGGATAGGCCCGAGTGAAACGGTCAACCCCTGCGGGAGGGACACGGTGGAGTCTGGCGTGGCGGCGCAGGGTTCGAAGGCGCGTACAAAAGGCGGACAGTCCGTGAAAAAGCAGCGCAATGGCACCGTCGAAGTGGACGCGGCAGCTCTGAACAGAGTGCTCGCGGGCCTCGTGGCGATGCGCGACGGCAACTTCCGCCGGCGGCTCACCGTCTCCGGCGACGGTGTGATGACGGAGATCGCGGCGGTCTTCAACGAGGTCGCCGACCGGAATCTCCATCTCACCGGTGAGCTGGCGCGCGTACGGCGGGTGGTCGGGCGTGAGGGCAAACTCACGGAGCGGCTGGAGACGGGCGCCTGCGAGGGCTCCTGGGCCGCCGCGATCGACGCCTCCAACGAGCTCGTCGACGATCTCGCGCGACCGGTCTCCGAAGTGGGCCGGGTGCTGTCGGCGGTCGCCGACGGTGACCTGGAGCAGCGTATGGAGCTGCGCTCGCACACGCAGGACGAGACGGTACGGCCGCTGCGCGGCGAGTTCCTGAAGGTCGCCCGTACGGTCAACAACCTGGTCGACCAGCTGTCGGTCTTCACCGAGCAGGTCACCCGGGTCGCCGTCGAGGTGGGCACCGAGGGCAAGCTCGGGGGCCAGGCGCAGGTGCGCGGCATGTCCGGGTCCTGGAAGGACCTCACGGACTCCGTCAACACCATGGCGTACCGGCTCACCGCCCAGGTGCGGGACATCGCGCTGGTGACGACGGCGGTCGCCAAGGGTGATCTGTCGCGGAAGGTCACCGTCCATGTGGCCGGCGAGATGCTCCAGCTGAAGAACACCGTCAACACGATGGTCGACCAGCTGTCCTCGTTCTCCTCCGAGGTGACGCGCGTCGCCCGTGAGGTGGGCACGGAGGGCGAGCTGGGCGGTCAGGCGACCGTGCCGGGTGTGGCCGGGGTGTGGAAGGACCTCACCGACTCCGTCAACACGATGGCGGGCAACCTCACCTCCCAGGTGCGCGGGATCGCGGAGGTGACGACGGCGGTCGCCAGCGGTGACCTGACGCAGAAAGTCACCGTGAGCGCGCGCGGCGAGGTCGCGCAGCTCGCCGAGACGATCAACCAGATGACCGAGACGCTGCGCACCTTCGCGGACGAAGTGACACGTGTGGCGAGCGAGGTCGGTGGCGAAGGGCTCCTCGGCGGTCAGGCGCAGGTGCCGGGCGCGGCCGGTACGTGGAAGGACCTCACCGACTCGGTGAACACGGTCTTCCGGAACCTGACGACACAGGTGCGCGACATCGCGCAGGTCACGACCGCGGTGGCCAGCGGCGACATGTCGCAGAAGGTCACGGTCGACGTGGCCGGGGAGATGCTGGAGCTGAAGAACACCGTCAACACGATGGTGGACCAGCTCCAGTCGTTCGGTTCCGAGGTGACCCGGGTGGCCCGGGAGGTCGGCGTCGAGGGCCGGCTCGGCGGGCAGGCCGAGGTGCCGGGTGCGGCGGGGACCTGGAAGGACCTCACCGACTCGGTCAACACCGCGTTCCGCAACCTGACCGGCCAGGTCCGGGACATCGCGCAGGTCACCACGGCGGTCGCCAACGGTGATCTGTCGCAGAAGGTCACCGTGGACGTGGCCGGGGAGATGCTGGAGCTGAAGAACACCGTCAACACGATGGTGGCGCAGCTCTCCAGCTTCGCCGACCAGGTGACGCGGATGGCCCGGGACGTGGGCACCGAGGGCCGCCTCGGCGGTCAGGCGCGGGTGGACGGCGTCTCGGGTACGTGGAAGGAGCTGACGGACTCCGTCAACTTCATGGCCGGGAACCTCACCTCCCAGGTGAGGCAGATCGCGCAGGTGACGACGGCGGTGGCGCGGGGCGACCTGTCGCAGAAGATCGACGTGGACGCCCGGGGCGAGATCCTGGAGCTCAAGAACACGATCAACACGATGGTCGACCAGCTTTCCGCCTTCGCCGACCAGGTCACCCGGGTCGCCCGCGAGGTGGGTACGGACGGCCGGCTCGGCGGTCAGGCGCAGGTGCCCGGCGTGGCCGGAGTGTGGCGCGATCTGACCGATTCGGTGAACGGCATGGCGGGGAACCTCACCGCTCAGGTCCGTAACATCGCGCAGGTCGCCACGGCGGTGGCGCGCGGTGACCTGTCGCAGAAGATCGACGTGGACGCCCGGGGCGAGATCCTGGAGCTCAAGAACACCCTCAACACGATGGTGGACCAGCTGTCCAACTTCGCGGAGCAGGTGACACGGGTCGCCCGTGAGGTGGGTACGGAGGGCATCCTCGGCGGTCAGGCCGAGGTGCAGGGCGTGTCCGGTACGTGGAAGGACCTCACCCAGTCCGTCAACGGCATGGCGAACAACCTGACCCTCCAGGTCCGCAACATCGCCGAGGTCACCACCGCGGTCGCCAAGGGCGATCTCTCCAAGAAGATCACCGTCGACGCCAAGGGCGAGATCCTCGAACTGGTCACGACCGTCAACACGATGGTCGACCAGCTGCTCAACTTCGCCGATGAGGTGTCCCGGGTGGCCCGCGAGGTGGGCACCGAAGGGATCCTGGGCGGTCAGGCGCGGGTGCGCGGGGCGACCGGCATCTGGAAGGACCTCAGCGAGAACGTCAACCTGATGGCCAACAACCTGACCAGCCAGGTGCGGAACATCTCCCGGGTCTCCTCCGCGGTCGCCAACGGCGATCTGACGAAGAAGGTCACCGTGGAGGCGCGCGGCGAGGTCGCGGAGCTGGCCGACACCGTCAACACGATGGTGACGACGCTGTCCTCGTTCGCCGACGAGGTCACGCGGGTGGCCCGTGAGGTGGGCACGGAGGGCGAGCTGGGCGGCCAGGCCCGGGTGCCGGGAGTCGCCGGTACGTGGAAGGACCTCACCGAGTCCGTGAACTCGATGGCCTCCAACCTGACCGGTCAGGTGCGGCAGATCGCCACGGTCACCACCGCCATCGCCAAGGGCGACCTGACGAAGAAGATCGACATCGACGCGCGCGGTGAGATCCAGGAGCTGAAGAACACCATCAACACGATGGTCGACCAGCTGTCCTCGTTCGCCGAGCAGGTGACCCGGGTCGCGCGCGAGGTGGGCACCGAGGGGCAGCTGGGCGGTCAGGCGCGGGTGCGGGACGTGGACGGCACCTGGCGCGACCTCACCGAGTCGGTGAACGAGATGGCCGGGAACCTGACCCGTCAGGTGCGTGCCATCGCCGCCGTCGCCACCGCGGTGACCCGCGGCGATCTGAACCTCAAGATCGATGTGGACGCGGCCGGCGAGATCCAGGTCCTCCAGGACAACATCAACACGATGATCGCGAACCTGCGCGACACCACGCTGGCCAACAAGGAGCAGGACTGGCTGAAGGGCAACCTGGCCCGGATCTCCGGTCTGATGCAGGGCCGCCGCGATCTGGACGACGTGGCCTCGCTGATCATGAGCGAGCTGACGCCGGTGGTCTCGGCGCAGCACGGCGCGTTCTTCCTGGCGATGGCCGCGGGCGACTCGGACGAGGTCGGTCCGGACAACGGCGAGGCGGGTTCGTACGAGCTGCGGATGCGGGGGAGTTACGGCTACTCCGCGGGGTCGATGCCGACCTCCTTCCGGCCCGGCGAGACGCTCATCGGGACGGCGGCCGAGGAGAAGCGGACGATCCAGGTGGACAACGTGCCGCCGGGCTATCTGAAGATCTCCTCCGGTCTGGGCGAGGCCCCTCCGGCGCATGTGATCGTGCTGCCGGTGCTCTTCGAGGGCAAGGTTCTCGGCGTCATCGAACTGGCCTCGTTCCAGCCGTTCACGCACATCCAGCGGGACTTCCTCAACCAGCTCGCCGAGATGATCGCGACGAGCGTCAACACGATCAGCGTCAACACCAAGACCGAGAAGCTGCTGGAGCAGTCCCAGGAGCTGACCGAGCAACTGCGCGACCGCTCGGAGGAGTTGGAGAACCGGCAGAAGGCCCTCCAGGCGTCCAACGCCGAACTGGAGGAGAAGGCCGAGCTGTTGGCCCAGCAGAACCGCGACATCGAGGTGAAGAACACCGAGATCGAGGAGGCGCGGCAGGTGCTGGAGGAGCGCGCCGAGCAGCTCGCGGTCTCGATGCGCTACAAGTCCGAGTTCCTGGCGAACATGTCGCACGAGCTGCGTACGCCGCTCAACTCGCTGCTGATTCTGGCCAAGTTGCTGGCAGACAACGCCGAGGGCAATCTCTCGCCGAAGCAGGTGGAGTTCGCCGAGACGATTCACGGGGCCGGGTCCGACCTGCTCCAGCTGATCAACGACATCCTGGACCTGTCGAAGGTCGAGGCGGGCAAGATGGACGTCAGCCCGACCAGGATCGCGCTGGTCCAGCTGGTCGACTATGTGGAGGCGACCTTCCGCCCGCTCACCGCGGAGAAGGGCCTCGACTTCTCCGTACGGGTGTCGCCGGAGCTTCCCGCGACGCTGCACACCGACGAGCAGCGCCTGCTCCAGGTGCTGCGCAACCTGCTGTCCAACGCGGTGAAGTTCACCGACAGCGGCGCGGTGGAGCTGGTGATCCGGCCGGCCGGCGCCGATGTGCCCAACGCGATCCGTGAGCACCTGCTGGAGGCGGGTTCGCTGCGGGACGCGGACGCCGATCTGATCGCCTTCTCGGTCACCGACACCGGGATCGGGATCGCGTCCAGCAAGATGCTGGTGATCTTCGAGGCGTTCAAGCAGGCGGACGGCACGACGAGCCGGAAGTACGGCGGCACCGGCCTCGGTCTCTCCATCAGCCGGGAGATCGCACGGCTGCTCGGCGGTGAGATCCACGCGGCGAGCGAGCCGGGGCGCGGTTCCACCTTCACGTTGTACCTGCCGCTGCACCGCGCCGAACTGCCGCCCCAGGGCTACCCCCCGGTGGGTTCCGGTTCCGCCGAGGTGCTGGGCGGCACGGGCGAGATGGGGCAGGCGCAGTCCCCGCAGGGTCAGTCGGCTCCGTACGGCGACCCGGCCAACTCCGCCGGGGTGTTCCGGCGGCGACGCAAGGCGCTGGGGGAAGCGGCGGGCAGGCCCGCGCTGCCGGCCGGCCGCACCCCGTCCGAGAGCGCCCCGCAGCAGGAGGAGTGGGTGCAGGGGAGCCAGGGCGAGAGCCAGGTTCAGGGCCAGGCCGCGGCGGAGGAGCCGGCGCCCCGGCGGACATTCCGCTTCCGCGGTGAGAAGGTGCTCATCGTCGACGACGACATCCGCAATGTCTTCGCGCTCACCAGCGTGCTGGAGCAGCACGGACTGGCGGTGCTGTACGCGGAGAACGGCCGCGAGGGCATCGAAGTGCTGGAGCAGCACGACGATGTGACGGTCGTGCTGATGGACATCATGATGCCCGAGATGGACGGTTACGCGACGACGACCGCGATCCGGCGGATGCCGCAGTTCGCCGGGCTGCCGATCGTCGCGCTCACCGCGAAGGCGATGAAGGGCGACCGGGAGAAGGCCATCGATTGCGGGGCTTCCGACTATGTGACGAAGCCGGTCGATCCTGATCATCTGCTCGCGGTGATGGAGCAGTGGATGCACGGAGAGTGATCGAGGATTGAACGAATTGGCGTGAGTTGTTGACCGACTGTGCTCGAACGGGTGTGAACGCGCTGTATTCGGGGAACCTTCTGGTCTCCCACCGCGTTTGCGGTACGTGCACAGTGACATCGCGGTGACAGGGTGTGGTGACGGGCGGGGTGCGGCTACCATGACCGGCACAAGGACGGACGGCGTAAGGGAGTCGTCCCCTGGGGCGGCACCCGGTGCATTTCCGGGGCGAGGAGGACGGGCCATGGTGCAGAAGGCCAAGATCCTCCTGGTCGATGACCGGCCGGAGAATCTGCTGGCGCTGGAGGCCATCCTCTCTGCGCTCGATCAGACACTGGTCCGGGCATCGTCAGGGGAGGAGGCGCTCAAAGCGCTGCTCACGGACGACTTCGCGGTCATTCTGCTGGACGTCCAGATGCCAGGCATGGACGGTTTCGAGACCGCCGCGCACATCAAGCGGCGGGAGCGGACCCGGGACATCCCGATCATCTTCCTCACCGCGATCAACCACGGTCCGCACCACACCTTCCGCGGTTACGCGGCCGGTGCGGTGGACTACATCTCCAAGCCGTTCGACCCGTGGGTGCTGCGCGCCAAGGTCTCGGTCTTCGTCGAGCTGTACATGAAGAACTGCAAGCTCCGCGAGCAGGCCGCTCTGCTGCGGCTCCAGTTGGAGGGCGACGGCCACGCGGGCGGCGAGCACGAGAAGGAGCCGGCCGGACTGCTGGCCGAGCTCTCCGCGCGGCTCGCGGCGGTCGAGGAGCAGGCGGAGGCGCTCTCCAAGCAGCTCGACGACGAGTCCGCGGACGCCGCGGCGGTCGCCACCGCCGCCCATCTCGAACGCAAGCTGACCGGCCTGCGCCGCGCGCTCGACGCGCTGGAGCCGGGCACCGGCGGGGGCGCGGGCGTGCTGCCCGCACAGAGCTGACACCTCCGCCTCTGCCGTGAGGCGGCGTCAGTTCCCGGCCGTCCGGAGGCGACACGGTCGAGTGAACCAGTAGGCGAACGTGTTCACGGGCGACGACAGCGGTAACCTCGGCATCATGGCCTCACGTACGTCCGGCAAGGGTTCCCAGGGCACGGCGGGCACCGCGAAGCGCGTCGGCCGTACCTCGGGCCCGGCGAAGAAAGCCGCGCCCGCCAAGAAGACCGCGCCGAAGAAGTCGGCCGCTCCCGCCAAGAAGGCCCCCGCGAAGAAGGCGGCGGCCAAGAAGCCCGCGCCCAAACCCGCACCGTCACCCACCGGGGGCATCTACCGGCTGGTGCGGGCGGTCTGGCTCGGGGCGGCGCACGGCGTCGGTGCGCTGTTCCGCTCGATAGGGCGTGGCGCCAAGGGACTTGACCCCGCCCACCGCAAGGACGGGCTCGCGCTGCTGCTGCTCGGCCTGGCGCTGATCGTCGCCGCGGGCACCTGGTCCAATCTCCAGGGGCCGGTCGGCGACCTGGTCGAGATGCTGGTGACCGGGGCCTTCGGCCGGCTCGATCTGCTCGCGCCGATACTGCTGGGCGCGATGGCGGTACGGCTGATCCTCTATCCGGAGCGGCCCGAGGCCAACGGACGCATCGTCATCGGGCTGTCCGCCCTGGTCATCGGAGTCCTCGGCCAGGTCCACATCGCCTGCGGTTCGCCGGGCCGGGACGCGGGCACCGAGGCGATGCAGGACGCGGGCGGGCTGGTCGGCTGGGCCACCTCCAAGCCGCTGATCTTCATGATGGGCGAGGTCCTCGCCGTACCGCTGTTGGTGCTGCTGACCGTGTTCGGGCTCCTCGTCGTCACCGCCACCCCGGTCAACGCCATTCCGCAGCGGCTGCGTCAGCTCGGCGTCCGCCTCGGCATCGTGGAGCCGGCGCCCGAGGCCGGCGACGGGTACGAGGACGACGACGAGCGCTACGACGAACAGTGGCGCGAGGCGCTGCCCGAGCGGCACAACCGACGCGGCGCACGCCGCACGGACCCGGACGCGGACCCGGTCTACGACCACGACCAGGCCGAGGCGGAAGCGCTCACCAAGCGCAGGAGGTCCCGCAGGCCTTCCGCGCAGCCCGCGATGAACCGGCCGCTGGACGCCGTGGACGTCGCGGCCGCCGCTGCCGCCGCGCTCGACGGGGCCGTGCTCAACGGCATGCCGCCCTCGCCGATCGTCGCCGACCTGACCCAGGGCGTCTCCGTGGACCGGGAGCGCACCGGGACCCCCGTCCCCGGCGCCCGGGAGGCCGAGCGGGACGGCGCGGGCAAGTCCGGCGCGGGGCGCCAGCCGGACGCGTCGGACGGCACGAGCGGCGGTGACCGTTCCGGTGACGCCTCCGACCGGTCCGGTGCCGTTCCCGACCTGACCAAGCCCGCACCGGAGCGTTCCGAGGGGCTGCCCGCCCGCGCCGAGCAGCTCCAGCTCTCCGGCGACATCACGTACTCGCTGCCCTCGCTCGACCTGCTGGAGCGCGGCGGACCGGGCAAGACCCGCAGCGCCGCCAACGACGCGGTCGTCGCCTCGCTGACCAACGTCTTCTCGGAGTTCAAGGTCGACGCCGCGGTCACCGGCTTCACCCGGGGTCCGACGGTCACCCGTTACGAGATCGAGCTCGGCCCCGCCGTGAAGGTCGAGAAGATCACGGCCCTGGCCAAGAACATCGCGTACGCCGTGGCGAGCCCGGACGTGCGGATCATCTCGCCGATCCCGGGCAAGTCCGCCGTCGGCATCGAGATCCCCAACTCCGACCGCGAGATGGTCAACCTCGGTGATGTGCTGCGCCTCGCGGACGCCGCCGAGGACGACCACCCGATGCTCGTGGCGCTCGGCAAGAACGTCGAGGGCGGCTACGAGATGGCCAACCTCGCCAAGATGCCGCACGTCCTGGTCGCCGGCGCCACCGGCTCCGGCAAGTCCTCCTGCATCAACTGCCTGATCACCTCGATCATGGTGCGGGCCACCCCGGACGACGTGCGGATGGTCCTCGTCGACCCCAAGCGCGTCGAGCTCACCGCGTACGAGGGCATCCCCCACCTCATCACCCCGATCATCACCAACCCCAAGAAGGCCGCCGAGGCGCTCCAGTGGGTCGTGCGGGAGATGGACCTGCGCTACGACGACCTCGCCAACTTCGGCTACCGGCACATCGACGACTTCAACCACGCGGTGCGCAACGGCAAGTGCAAGGCGCCCGAGGGCAGCGAGCGCGAGCTGTCCCCGTACCCGTATCTGCTGGTGATCGTCGACGAGCTGGCCGACCTGATGATGGTGGCTCCGCGCGACGTCGAGGACTCGATCGTCCGCATCACCCAGCTGGCCCGCGCGGCCGGCATCCACCTGGTGCTCGCCACCCAGCGCCCCTCGGTCGACGTGGTGACCGGCCTGATCAAGGCGAACGTGCCCTCCCGGCTCGCCTTCGCCACCTCCTCCCTCGCCGACAGCCGGGTCATCCTCGACCAGCCCGGCGCCGAGAAGCTCATCGGCAAGGGCGACGGGCTCTTCCTCCCGATGGGCGCCAACAAACCCACCCGTATGCAGGGCGCCTTCGTCACCGAGGACGAGGTCGCCGCCGTCGTCCAGCACTGCAAGGACCAGATGGCCCCGGTCTTCCGGGACGACGTCGTGGTGGGGACGAAGCAGAAGAAGGAGATCGACGAGGACATCGGCGACGACCTCGACCTGCTCTGCCAGGCCGCCGAGCTGGTCGTCTCCACCCAGTTCGGATCGACCTCGATGCTCCAGCGCAAGCTGCGCGTCGGTTTCGCGAAGGCGGGCCGGCTGATGGACCTGATGGAGTCGCGCAACATCGTCGGGCCCAGCGAGGGATCCAAGGCGCGAGACGTCATGGTGAAACCCGACGAGCTCGACGGGGTGTTGGCCGTCATCCGCGGGGAATCCGCTCCGTAACGGAATCCGCTCCGTAAAGGTTTTGTGGGCAACCGTTTCGTACGGTCGTACGTCCAGTTGAAGGGAGGGACGGAACCGTGCTCCTCCCCGCAGCTCGCTCCGTCGTCACCTCACCCGTATCTCCACCCCGTTCGGCCCACTACAGGTTGCCCAGTCCTCGATCGGGGCTGTGTTCCGTCCCCGCTCCACCCCGGAGCCGGTGGCGGGGCCGTCCGGCGAGCCCGATGGCGTACAAAGTCGTCCCTCCCGGTTGCCCCTCCCTTTCGTACCCCCCCTAGACTGAACATCCAGCAGGTGGCTCACGCTCGAAAGGCGCCCCCGTGTCCATCGGCAACTCCCCCGAAGACGACCGGCCTTCGATCGGTCGTGCCCTTCAGCAGGCTCGTATCGCCGCAGGTCTGACGGTCGAGGAAGTCAGCAGCTCCACCCGGGTGCGCATCCCCATCGTGCACGCGATCGAGCAGGACGACTTCTCCCGCTGCGGCGGCGACGTCTACGCCCGCGGCCACATCCGCACGTTCGCCCGTGCCGTCGGCCTCGATCCGGAACCGCTGGTCGAGGAGTACGACGCCGATCACGGCGGCCGTCCCGCACCGACCCCCGCGGCGCCGCTGTTCGAAGCGGAACGCATCCGCTCCGAACCCCGGCGGCCCAACTGGACCGCCGCCATGGTCGCGGCCATCGTCGCCGTCATCGGGTTCGTCGGCTTCACGCTCTTCAGCGGCGAGGACGAACCCTCCAACACCGCGCAGATCGCGGAGGGCTCCAAGCCCGACAAGACCGCGGCCAAGCCCACCGCGACCAAGCCCTCCGACCCCAAGCCCGTGCCCTCCGAGAGCGCCATCGCCGCCGCCCCCCGGGACAAGGTGACGGTCAAGCTCAGCGCGGACCGGGGCAAGAGCTGGATCTCGGCCAAGGACCACAACGGCCGGCTGCTCTTCGACGGGCTGCTGCTCCAGGGCGAGTCCAAGACCTTCCAGGACAAGGAACGCATCGACCTCGTCCTCGGCGACGCCGGGGCGATCGAGCTCTTCGTCAACGGCAAGCAGGTCCAGGACCGCTTCGGTCCCGGCCAGGTCGAACGGCTCTCCTACACCAAGGGCGACCCCGAGGCCGGCTGATCCGCCGCCCTCCGTCTCCGTAACGTCCCGACGGGCGTCCGGCCTCGCGCCGGGCGCCCGTCGGCGTTCCCCGGCCCGGACGCTGTCACTCCCCGTAGCAGGAAGGGGGTGCCGAGCGGCCTCGGGAACCCTGCACGGCAGGGGGGCCGCCGGGACAAAGTAGTCTTGAGTCCATGCCCGAACGCCGTACCGTCGCCCTTGTCACTCTTGGCTGCGCCCGTAACGAGGTGGACTCGGAGGAGCTTGCAGGCCGCTTGGCAGCGGACGGCTGGGACCTCGTCGAGGATGCCTCCGACGCGGATGTCGCAGTCGTCAACACCTGTGGGTTCGTCGAAGCCGCCAAGAAGGACTCCGTCGACGCCCTGCTCGAAGCCAACGATCTGAAGGATCACGGCCGCACCCAGGCCGTCGTCGCCGTCGGCTGCATGGCCGAGCGCTACGGCAAGGACCTCGCCGAGGCCCTGCCGGAGGCGGACGGCGTCCTCGGATTCGACGACTACGCCGACATCTCCGACCGGCTCCAGACCATCCTCAACGGCGGCATCCACGCCTCGCACACCCCGCGCGACCGCCGCAAGCTCCTGCCGATCAGCCCCGCCGAGCGGCAGGACGCCGCCGTGGCGCTGCCCGGCCACGCCCAGGAGACCCCGGCCCCGGCCCCCGAGGACCTGCCCGAAGGCGTCGCGCCGGTCTCCGGGCCGCGGGCACCGCTGCGCCGCCGGCTCGGCACCAGCCCCGTCGCCTCGGTGAAGCTCGCCTCCGGCTGCGACCGCCGCTGCTCCTTCTGCGCCATCCCCTCCTTCCGCGGCTCGTTCATCTCGCGGCGCCCCTCGGACGTGCTCCAGGAGACCCGCTGGCTGGCCGAGCAGGGCGTCAAGGAAGTCATGCTCGTCTCCGAGAACAACACCTCCTACGGCAAGGACCTCGGCGACATCCGCCTCCTGGAGACCCTGCTGCCCGAGCTGGCCGATGTGGACGGCATCGAGCGGATCCGGGTCAGCTACCTCCAGCCCGCCGAGATGCGTCCCGGCCTCATCGACGTCCTCACCTCGACGCCGAAGGTCGCCCCGTACTTCGACCTCTCCTTCCAGCACTCCTCCCCGAGCGTGCTGCGCACGATGCGCCGCTTCGGCGACACCGACCGCTTCCTGGAGCTCCTGGACACCATTCGGAGCAAGGCCCCCCAGGCCGGCGCCCGCTCCAACTTCATCGTCGGCTTCCCCGGCGAGACCGAGGCCGACCTCGCCGAGCTGGAACGCTTCCTCACCGGCGCCCGCCTCGACGCGATCGGCGTCTTCGGCTACTCCGACGAGGAGGGCACCGAGGCGGTCGGCTACGAGAACAAGCTCGACGCCGACACCATCGCGGAGCGCCTCGCCCACATCTCCCAGCTGGCCGAGGAACTGACCTCGCAGCGGGCCGAGGAGCGCGTCGGCGAGACCCTCCAGGTGCTGGTGGAGTCCGTCGAGTCGGAGGAGGACGGCGAGGTCGCCATCGGGCGTGCGGCGCACCAGGCTCCCGAAACGGATGGCCAGGTGGTCTTCACCACACGCGAGGGACTCGTGCCGGGCCGTATGGTCGAGGCAAAGGCAGTGGGCACCGAGGGCGTCGACCTGGTGGCCGAACACCACGAGCTTGCGGAGGTAGCCAGATGACGGGAGTCCCGGCATCCGCGGCAGGCGGCTCCGGCGCGAAGCCGGTCCGCGGCGGCAAGCTGGGCACTGCGGCCGTCAACCAGGCCAGCCTGTGGAACATCGCCAACATCCTGACCATGGTGCGGCTGCTGCTCGTACCCGGCTTCGTGCTGCTGCTGTTCCACGACGGCGGATACGACCCGGTCTGGCGCTCCTTCGCCTGGGCGGCCTTCGCCATCGCGATGATCACCGACCTGTTCGACGGTCATCTGGCACGGGCGTACAACCTGGTCACCGACTTCGGGAAGATCGCCGACCCGATCGCCGACAAGGCGATCATGGGCGCGGCGCTGGTCTCGCTCTCCGTTCTGGGCGACCTGCCGTGGTGGATCACCGGAGTGATCCTCGCCCGTGAGCTGGGCATCACGCTGATGCGGTTCTGGGTGATCCGGCATGCGGTGATCCCGGCCAGCAGAGGCGGCAAGCTGAAGACGCTCGCGCAGGGGACGGCGGCCGGGATGTACGTCCTGGTGCTCACCGGACCGCTGGCGACGCTGCGCTTCTGGATGATGATGGTCGCCGTCGTGCTGACGGTCGTCACCGGACTCGATTACGTACGCCAGGCCGTCGTCCTGCGCCGCAAGGGCCTGGCCGCGGAGCGCGCGGCCGCCGCCGAGCGGGCCGCGGAGGCCGTGGAGGCCCTTCAGGCTCCCGCCGGCACCGCGGTCGGCGCCGGTCCGGCCGCCGGTGCGGTGGGCGGTGTGACGGACGTACGCGGTGTGACGGACGTACACAGTGCCGACGTGCGGAGCGCTGACGTACGTGGTGCCGACGTGCGCAGTGGCGCCGAGGCGCGCGACGCCGCGGAGGCCGAGCGGTGACAGCCGCTGCCCGGGTGCTCCGGCTTCTCGGAGCGCGGGGCGAGACGCTCGCCGTCGCCGAATCGCTGACGGGCGGCCTGGTCGCCGCCGAGCTGACCTCCGTACCCGGCGCTTCCCTGTCCTTCCGGGGATCGGTGACGGCGTACGCCACCGCCCTGAAGCGGGACGTCCTGGGCGTCGACGGGGCCCTTCTGGCGGAGCGCGGAGCCGTGGACCCCGAGGTCGCGCTGCAGATGGCGGCCGGTGTGCGGCGGGTTCTCGACGCGGACTGGGGCGTCTCCACCACGGGGGTCGCGGGGCCGGAACCCCAGGACGGGCAGCCGGTCGGCACCGTCCACGTCGCCGTGGCAGGACCCTCCGGCATCGAGAAAGTGACGGCACTGCGGTTGAATGGTGGGAGGGCGGATATCCGTACTGAGAGTGTGCGAAGCGTCCTCGAACTGCTCGCGAACGAACTCGGTGAGAATGCGCGGGCACAGGATACGGAACAACACGGGGGGAATTGATGTTTGCAGCCCTGAGTGAACACGACATCGCTCCCCGCACGGCCGCAGCACAAGGCGGTACGGTAGGGCGTGAAGGATGCGGCTACGCGGTCCGAGGAGGGAGCCACCGATGATTCTGCTCCGTCGCCTGCTGGGTGACGTGCTGCGTCGGCAGCGCCAGCGCCAAGGCCGTACTCTGCGCGAAGTCTCCTCGTCCGCCCGGGTCTCGCTCGGTTATCTCTCCGAGGTGGAGCGGGGGCAGAAGGAGGCATCCTCCGAGCTGCTCTCCGCGATTTGCGACGCGCTTGACGTACGGATGTCCGAGCTCATGCGTGAGGTGAGCGATGAGCTCTCGCTCGCTGAGCTGGCCGAGTCGGCAGCTGCCAGTGATCCGGTCCCAGTACCGGTTCGTCCCATGCTCAATTCCGTCTCCGTCTCTTCGGTCGCAGGTGTGCCGTCGGGACGGGTGACCATCAAGGCGCCCGCGGAAGCGGTGGACGTCGTCGCCGCCTGATCCACGCGGCACAGTTGCTCGACCGGAGTCCCGGTCGGCCCCTGACGGGGTCGGCCGGGACTTTTGCGTTCCGGGTGTGAGGCGGGGGCCAGTGGGCACACGGAGGACAAGGCCCGCATGACCGTTTTGGTTCAAATGTGCCATCGTGGGTGATGCACCGAGACGGTCAGTGAAAGCTGACGGATGGGAGTAGCGCACATGTCTGTGGTCAAGAGCACGTTGTCCGAGGGCGATCTCAAGGTCGTGGGAACAGCGCTGCAAGGCGCTCTGGTCGACCTCGTCGACCTCTCCCTGGTGGCCAAGCAGGTCCATTGGAACGTGGTCGGTCCGCGCTTCCGCTCCGTGCACCTTCAGCTCGACGACGTCGTCGTCACGGCCCGGCAGCACTCCGACACGGTCGCCGAGCGTGCCTCGGCGATTGGGGTCAACCCGGACGGGCGCTCCGGCACGGTCTCCAAGGAGACCGCCATCGCGTCCGTGCCCGAGGGCTGGATCAAGGACACCGACGCCGTGCGGATCCTGGTGGACGCGCTGGGCGTGGTCATCGGCCGGATGCGGGAGCGCATCGAGGCGACCGACGAGCCGGACCCGATCACCCAGGACCTGCTGATCGGGCTGACGGCGGAGCTTGAGAAGCATGCCTGGATGTTCCAGGCGGAAAGCGCCTGACCGGCGTCCGAGGGACGTCCGACCGGCGTCTGAGCGGCGTCTGAGCGGCGTCTGAGTGATCCGCGTGATCCGAGTGACCGAAGAGATAGGGAGCGACATCGTGAGTGGTGACAGCGCCATGGACAAGCTCAAGGGCAAGGGCAAGGAAGCGGTCGGCAAGCTGACCGGCGACCGCCGCAAGGAGGCCGAGGGCAAGACCGATCAGGCCAAGGGCCGGGCCAAGGACGCGGTGGACGAGGCCGGCGACCGTGCGAAGGGCGTCAAGGACTCGCTCAGCAGCGACGACGACAGGTAGTCAGTCCTTCGGCCCTGCGGCCCTGTGAAGGCTTACCAGGGTTTGCGCGGCATCGGAGTGCCCCCGCCGAATCGGCGGGGGCACTCCTGTGTGGGTGGCCCTTCGGCCGGACGTTCTGGATGCACCGCCGCCGCGGCCAGGGGAAACTGCCGGAAAGGACGTCAGCCGCGGGAGGCAGCGATGAAGCGGCGTTGGGTGCCGGCGCTGGTCCTCGGCGGGCTGTGGTGGTGGGCGGTGCTCCGGCTGGTGCTGCAACCGGATCAGGCGGGGCTGGTGGAGGGGGCGGTGGCGGCGGGCGGCTGGGGGCTGAGCCTGTTGCCGGTCCATGTGGCGTCGATGGGGACGGTCGGGCCGTCGGGGTCGGTGCGTCCGTCGGGGCCGGCCGGTTCGGTGGGTCCGGTGGGGTCAGCGGGTTCGGTAGGTCCGGTGGGGTCAGCGGGTCTGGTGGGGCTGTCGGGGCGGTCTCGGCGGTGGGGGCGGCTTGTCGGGCTGTTCACCAGGGCATGGCGACGCCGCCGTTCGGGCGGAGGATCTGGCCGGTCATGAAGGCCGAGGCGTCCGAGGCCAGGTGCAGCACGGTGTGGGCGACGTCCTCGGGCTCGCCGACCCGGCCCAGTGGGGAGATCCGGGCCATCGTCGCCTCCGCCCGGTGCTGACCGGCGGCATCGTGCCGGTCGGTCATCGGCGTACGGATCCAGCCGGGCGCGACGGCGTTCACCCGTATGGCGTGGGGCCCCAGCTCGGTGGCGAGCGTCTTGGTGAGCTGCACCACGGCGGCCTTCGCGACGCTGTAGCAGAGCAGGCCCGCGCTCGCGGAGTCCACGGCTCCGGACGCCATCGTGATCAGCGAGCCGGGGGCGGAGCGGGCTCTCATGGAGCGGGCCACTTCCTGGCAGGCGTACAGCACCCCTTTGAAATTGACCGCCAGCACCCGGTCCAGGTCCTCGTCCGCCGTCTCCAGCACGCTGCTGGTGTGCATGATCCCGGCCACCGCGACCAGGATGTCGAGCTGCCCGGCCGTTTCGACGGCCGCCCGGACCTGGTTGCGGTCGGTGACGTCGAGGGGGTGCGTACGGGCGGTGCCGCCCGCGTCGGCGATCCGGTCGTACGTCCGGCGCAGGCCCGTCTCGTCACGGTCCGCGCAGTGCACCGTGGCTCCGGCCTCCGCGAGCAGCAGGGCGCTCGCCCGCCCGATACCGCTCGCCGCACCCGTGACGAACGCGGCGCGGCCCGTGAGGTCGTACGCGGAGAGGGACATGACGGGACCGTACGACCGGATCTGACGGGGCGTCAACTAGGGGGTCGGGCCTGATTGGCAGCCGGGGCACCAGTAGGTGGGCCGGTCGTCCTGGTCGGCGAGGCGGATCGGGGTGCCGCAGCGCAGACAGGGGCGGCGGGCGCGTCCGTAGACGTACAGCCGCTCCCGTACGCGAACGGGCGGCCGGGTACGGGAGCGGGCGGCGGCCGGTCCGGGGCTCGGGGCCGGGCTCGTGTCCGGTCCCGGCGGGGTGCGGAGTTCGGAGGTGATGGTCGTGGTGCGGGTGGGGCGGTCGCGGTTGGCGTGCAGCAGGCGCTCGGCCAGGGTGACGAGGCGGGGGAGTACGCCGTCGGGGAGGGCGCCCACGGGGAGCCAGGGGGTGACGCGGGCCAGGAAGCACAGCTCGCACTTGTAGACATTGCCGATGCCCGCCAGATTGCGCTGGTCCAGGAGCGCCTCGCCGAGAGGGCGCTCCGGTGCGGCGAGCAGCCGGTCCAGGGCGAGGCCGGGATCCCAGTCGGGGCCCAGCAGGTCCGGGCCCAGGTGGCCCACGGCCCGGCTCTCCTCGCTGGTGCGCAGCAGTTCCAGCACGGGGAGCCGGTAGCCGACCGCGGTGTGCTCCGCGTTGCCGAGGATCGCGCGGATCTGGTGCCCCGGACCGCCCCGCCAGCGCTCGTCCGGGGCGTACACCCGCCAGGAACCGTCCATCCGGAGGTGGCTGTGCAGGGTCAGACCGCCCTCGATCCGGGTCAGCAGGTGCTTGCCGCGCGCGGTGACGTCCAGGACGGTACGGCCGGTGAGGTCGGCGGTGGCGAAGCGGGGGACGCGCAGGTCCGACCGGGTCAGCACCTGCCCCGCCAGCGCCTCGTGCAGCCGGGCGGCGGTCTGCAGGACGGTGTCTCCTTCGGGCATGCCTCCATGATGGGTGCGCCGGGGCGCCCGTGCGTGTGCCGGGGGCGCCCGTGCGTCGTCCCGTGTCCGCCGACGGACGAGGGCCCCATGCCCGCCGACGGGCCGGGGAGTGGTCCGGTGACCCGGGTCAGGCACGCAGACGCAGGCTTCTGGGGGTGGCGAGGAACCTGGGTCAGGCGCGCAGACGCAGGCCTCTCGGGGTGGCGAGGAACCCGGCCGCCTCCAGCGTCCGGCCCAGCGGCGAGGTGAGGGAGGAGACGCCGTTCGTCCGCTCCACCGTCACCGTGCCCAGGGCGCCGGCACGGGCCGAGGCGGCCAGCGCCTCGGCCGCCGCGCGCAGGGCGGGGGCCTCGGGGTCGGACGGCCAGGCCAGGAGGGTCTTGCCGCCGCGCTCCATGTAGAGCGTCAGCTCACCGTCGACCAGGACCACCAGCGCCCCCGCCTTGCGGCCCGGCTTGTGTCCGGCGCCGTCCGGGGACTCCGGCCACGGCAGGGCCGCGCCGTACGCGTTGGCCGGGTCGGCGGCGGCGAGCACCAGCGCCTGGGGTGCGGTGTCCGGATCGCGGCGGTCCCGTGCGGTGGACGCCGCCCGCAGCCGGTCCACCGCGCCGTCCATCGCGAACTGGGCGGCTCCCAGCCCCTCGACCACATAGCCGCGCCGCGCCTGCCCGTTGTCCTCGAAGGCGGCCAGAACGCGGTACGTCGCGGAGAAGCCGCCCTCCACCCCCTCGGCCTGCACCGCGCCCCGGGTCACCACGCCGTGCCGGTCGAGGAGGGTGCGGGCCAGGGCATGGGCGCGGTGAGTCCGTTCCGGTTCGACCGGAGGGAGCAGGGACCAGCGGCCCGAGACCGTGGGCGGGCCGGTGCGGGACGCGGGGCGGGCGGCGGCGGTGAGCGAACCGTAGCGCCCGCGCGGGACGCTGCGCCGGGAGCGGTGGGCGGTTGAGCCCGCCGTCCGTCCCGAGCCCAGCAGCGAACGCAGCGGGGCCAGTGTGTCGTTGGTCAGCCGCCCGGACCAGGCCAGGTCCCACAGGGCGTCGGCCAGCTGCTGGTCCGTGCAGTCCGGGTGGGTGGTGGCCCGGATCTGGTCGGCGATCTGGCGGAAGAAGAGGCCGTAGCCGCCGGAGAGCGTGGTGAGCGCGGACTCGTGCAGCGCCGACAGCTCCAGAGGGTGTGGCGGAGGCAGCAGCAGCGGTGCGCTGTCGGCGAGGTAGAGGGAGACCCAGCCGTCCTTGCCGGGCAGCGCCCCCGCCCCGGCCCAGACCACCTCGCCCGTGGTCGTCAGCTCGTCGAGCATCGCCGGGTGGTAGCCCGTGACACGGCTCGGCAGCACCAGCTTCTCCAGCGCCGACGCGGGAACGGGCGCGCCCTGGAGCTGCTCGACGGCTCGGGCCAGCCCGTCGATGCCCCGCAGACTGTTGGAGCCGAAGTGCTGCCACTGGGGGAGGAAGGAGACGAGAGCCGCGGGCGGCACCGGCTCCAGCTCCTGGCGGAGCGCCGCCAGCGAACGGCGGCGGAGCCGGCGCAGCACTGTGGCGTCGCACCATTCCTGGCCGATGCCCGCCGGGTGGAACTCGCCCTGGACGGTCCTGCCGGAGGCCGAAAGACGTTGCAACGCACCGTCGGTGACGGCGGTGCCGAGCCCGAAGCGCTCGGCGGCCCGGGCCGCGGTGAACGGGCCGTGCGTCCGTGCGAAGCGGGCGAGGAGGTCGCCGAGCGGATCCTTCACGGGCTCGGTGAACGCCTCGGGAACGCCGACCGGAAGCGCGGTGCCCAGGGCGTCGCGCAGCCGGCCCGCGTCCTCGATCGCCGCCCAGTGGTCGGCGCCGGCGATCCGGACCTGGATCGCCCGCCGGGCCGTCGCCAGCTCCGTCGCCCAGGACGGCTCGGCGCCCCGCTCCGCCAGCTCGGCGTCGGTGAGCGGACCGAGCACACGCAGCAGATCGGCCACCCCCTCGACGTCCTTGATCCGCCGGTCCTCGGTGAGCCACTGCAACTCCCGCTCCAGCTCGGTGAGGACCTCGGGGTCGAGCAGTTCGCGCAGCTCCGCCTGGCCCAGCAGCTCGGCGAGGAGATGGGAGTCCAGGGAGAGGGCGGCGGCGCGCCGCTCGGCGAGCGGTGAGTCGCCCTCGTACAGGAACTGCGCCACGTAACCGAAGAGGAGCGAGCGGGCGAACGGCGAGGGCTCCTGGGTGGTCACCTCGACCAGCCGCACCCGGCGCGCCTCCAGGTCGCCCATCAGTTCCGTGAGCCCGGGGACGTCGAACACGTCCTGGAGGCATTCGCGGACGGCCTCCAGGACGATCGGGAACGAACCGAACTCCGAGGCGACCTGGAGCAGCTGCGAGGCCCGCTGGCGTTGCTGCCAGAGCGGGGTGCGCTTGCCGGGGGAGCGGCGGGGCAGCAGCAGGGCGCGCGCGGCGCACTCCCGGAACCGGGCGGCGAACAGGGCCGAGCCGCCCACCTGGTCGGTGACGATCTGCTGGACCTCGCCCTGGTCGAAGACGACGTCGGCGGCCGCCACCGGGGGCTGGTCGCTGTCGTACGCCACGGCCCCCGGCACCGGTCCGCCGTTGCCGGTGTCCGGGGTGGGCGGGGTGTCGAAGTCGAGCAGATCCAGGCCCATCATGTCCGCGTCGGGCAGCCGCAGCACGATGCCGTCGTCGGCGTGCATGACCTGGGCGTCCATGCCGTACCGCTCACCGAGGCGGGCGGAGAGGGCGAGCGCCCACGGGGCGTGCACCTGGGCGCCGAAGGGGGAGTGCACGACGACCCGCCAGTCGCCCAGCTCGTCCCGGAACCGCTCGACCAGGATCGTCCGGTCGTCCGGAACATGGCCGCAGGCCCGGCGCTGCTCGTCCAGATAGGCCAGGATGTTGTCCGCCGCCCAGGCGTCGAGTCCGGCGGCGAGCAGGCGCAGCCGGGCGTCCTCGTCGGACAGGCCGCCGATCTCACGGAGGAAGGCGCCGAGGGCGCGGCCGAGCTCCAGCGGGCGGCCCAGCTGGTCGCCCTTCCAGAACGGCAGCCGGCCCGGAACGCCCGGGGCCGGCGAGACCAGGACCCGGTCGCGGGTGATGTCCTCGATCCGCCAGGACGTGGTGCCCAGGGTGAAGACGTCGCCGACGCGGGACTCGTAGACCATCTCCTCGTCCAGCTCGCCGACCCGGCCGCCGCCCTTCTTCGGGTCGGCCCCGGCCAGGAAGACACCGAAGAGGCCGCGGTCCGGAATCGTGCCGCCCGAGGTGACGGCGAGCCGCTGCGCGCCGGGGCGGCCCGTGACCGTACCCCCGACCCGGTCCCAGACCACCCGGGGGCGCAGCTCCGCGAAGGCGTCGGAGGGATAGCGTCCGGCGAGCATGTCGAGCACGGCGGTGAACGCCGACTCGGGGAGCGAGGCGAACGGGGCGGCCCGCCGGACCAGGGCCAGCAGATCGTCGGCCTGCCAGCTGTCCAGGGCCACCATGGCGACCAGCTGCTGGGCCAGCACGTCCAGCGGATTGGACGGGATGCGCAGCGCCTCGATGGCCCCTTCGCGCATCCGCTCGGTGACGACGGCGGCCTGCACCAGATCGCCGCGGTACTTCGGGAAGACGACTCCGGTGGAGACCGCGCCCACCTGGTGCCCGGCCCGCCCCACCCGCTGGAGGCCGGAGGCGACGGAGGGCGGGGACTCCACCTGGATCACCAGGTCGACCGCGCCCATGTCGATGCCGAGCTCCAGGCTGGAGGTGGCGACCACGGCGGGCAGCCGGCCCGCCTTGAGGTCCTCCTCGACCTGGGCCCGCTGTTCCTTGGAGACCGAGCCGTGGTGGGCGCGGGCCAGCAGGGCGGGGGCGCCCCCGCCCGCGCCGGACTGGGCCATGACCTCCGCCGGGGCATGGGCCTCCGGGAGGGCGGGGGCCGGGTTGTCGGGGTCGAACGCGGTGCCGGTCGCCCGCTCGTACGCGATCTCGTTCAGCCGGTTGCAGAGCCGCTCCGCCAGTCGCCGGGAGTTGGCGAAGACGATGGTGGAGCGGTGCGACTGCACGAGATCGGCGATGCGCTCCTCGACATGCGGCCAGATCGAGGGCTTGTCCGCCTGGCCGGAGTCGCCGTCGGTGGCGGGGGAGCCGCCCAGCTCGCCCAGATCCTCGACCGGGACGACGACCGAGAGATCGAACTCCTTGGTGGACCGGGGCTGGACGATCTCCACCTTGCGCTGCGGCGACAGGAAGCGGGCCACCTCGTCGACCGGCCGGACCGTCGCGGACAGGCCGATGCGCCGGGCGGGGCGGGGCAGCAGCTCGTCGAGACGCTCCAGGGAGAGGGCGAGATGGGCGCCGCGCTTCGTCCCGGCGACCGCGTGCACCTCGTCGAGGATCACCGTTTCGACTCCAGCCAGCGCGTCCCGGGCGGAGGACGTCAGCATGAGGAACAGCGACTCGGGTGTGGTGATGAGGATGTCCGGCGGTCTGGTCACCAGGGAGCGCCGCTCGGCGGGCGGGGTGTCCCCGGACCGGATGCCGACCCGCACCTCCGGCTCCGGCAGCCCCAGGCGCACCGACTCCTGGCGGATGCCGGTCAGCGGCGAGCGGAGGTTGCGCTCGACGTCGACCGCGAGGGCCTTGAGCGGGGACACGTACAGCACGCGGCAGCGCTTCTTGGCCTCGGCGGGCGGCGGCCCGGCCGCCAGCCGGTCCAGCGAGGCGAGGAACGCGGCCAGGGTCTTCCCGGAGCCGGTCGGCGCGACGACCAGGACATCGCTGCCCTCGCCGATGGCCCGCCAGGCGCCCTCCTGCGCTGCGGTGGGCGCGCTGAAGGCCCCGGTGAACCAACCGCGGGTCGCGGGCGAGAAGGCGTCGAGAGCGGAGCCGGTCATGTCCCCCATCGTGCACCCCGCCACTGACAACCGGCCGGAACGACCGCCCGCGACAGCCCGCTCACACGGTGGCACACGGCCGGGACCTGCGAGAATGTCCCCATGACGGGAGCGGACGGCACGGCGGAATGGGCGCGGCACTGGCAGTACGCCGCCCTGCCCGACCTCGATCTGCTGCGCGCCCGGTACGTCCGCCACACCTTCCCCCGGCACAGTCACGAGGGCTACGTCTTCGGAGCGGTCACCGGCGGTGTGGAGGACGTGGGGCTGCCGGGCGGCACCGTCCACGCGGTCCCCGGAACCGTCGTCATGATCAACCCGGAGGTGCCGCACACCGCCCGCTCCGGGGCGCCCGAAGGCTGGGCGTACGCCACGCTCTACCCCTCGGCCCAGGTCGTCAACGACATCGCCGCCGAGGTGACGTCGTTGCGCGGCACGGTCGGTTTCGCCGAGAGCCGGGTGACCGATCCCCACGCGTCCCGGCTGATCACCGAGGTGCACCGGGCCGCGGAGGAGGGCAACGCACTGGCGGCCGACAGCCTGCTGCGGGTCCTGGTCACCCGGCTCCTCAGCCTGCACGGCAGCCCCTTGCCCGGACTGACCGCGCACGCCGGGGGCGCGCGGAACGCCGTACGCGCCCGGGCCGCGCTGGAGGAGCGCATGGCGGACCCGCCCACGCTGGAGACGCTCGCCGCGGAGCTGGGCACCGGCCCGTTCGCGCTGCTGAGGGCCTTCAAGAAGGAGTACGGGATGCCGCCCCACACCTGGCTCACCGACGCCCGGGTGCGCAGGGCCCGCCGCATGCTCGACGCCGGTGTCGCCCCCGCCGAGGCCGCGACCGCCGTCGGCTTCACGGACCAGCCGCACCTCAATCGCCACTTCACCCGGATCGTGGGGGTGCCGCCCGGCGCCTACCAGCGCGAGCGCGGGGTGCTGCGGCCCGGTCGGTAAGTGCGACGACGTAGAGCTTGGCGAGCGCGCCAACGTACTCGTCGGTGAGCGCACCAACGTACTCGTCGGTGGGTGTGCGAGCGCGTACTGCTGGCTGGTGGGTGTGCAAGAACGTACAAGACCCGGCCCGAACGACCCCCGTAGCGTTCCGGGCGTGGCAGAACAGACAGCACCCCCAGAGAGCACCGGCGCACCCGGTGCCATATCCGCCGGTCCGCCCGGCCCGGCGGCCGAGGTCCGACCGGACAAGCCGGACGCGGCGGTCGTCCGGGACGCGCTCGGTGTCGGCATCGCCGTCGGGCTCTCCGGCTTCGCCTTTGGCGTCACCTCCGCCGGCTCCGGCCTCAGCCTGCTCCAGACCTGCGTCCTGAGTCTTCTCGTCTTCACCGGCGCCTCGCAGTTCGCCCTGGTCGGCGCGCTGGCCGCGGGCGGCAACCCCTACACCGCGGCGGCCGGGGCGTTCTTCCTGGGCGTGCGGAACGCCTTCTACGGTCTGCGGCTCTCCCAGCTGCTCGCCCTTCCCCGTGCGGTACGGCCCTTCGCCGCCCACTGGGTCATCGACGAGACGACCGCGGTCACCCTGCCGCAGCCCACCCGGCGGGCCGCGCGCATCGGCTTCACGGTCACCGGGCTCACCCTGTACGTGCTGTGGAACCTCACGACCCTGGTGGGCGCTCTGGGCGCCGAGGCGCTGGGCGACACCGACGCGTGGGGCCTGGACGCGGCGAGTCCCGCGGTCTTCCTCGCGCTCCTCGCGCCGATGCTCAAGAGCACCACCGAACGCGTCACGGCGGGCCTGGCCGTTCTGCTGGCCCTGACGCTGCTGCCCGTTCTGCCGGCCGGTGTGCCTGTTCTGCTGTCGGCGCTCGCGGCGCCGATCGTCCTCTTCCTGATGGGACGTGCGAAGCGGGGAACGGACACCGAGGACGACGCGGTGACACAGCGGAAGAAGGGTGGGCGGCGCTCATGAACGTCTGGATCGCCATCGGACTGACCGTGGTGGGCTGCTACCTCGCCAAGCTCCTGGGCCTGCTGGTGCCCGCGGGCGCGCTGGAGCGACCGCTGGTCCAACGGATGGCCGCTCTGCTGCCCGTGGCGCTGCTGGCGGCTCTCACCGCACAGCAGACCTTCGGCGACGGCCAGCAGCTCGTCCTCGACGCCCGTGCCGCGGGTCTCGGGGCGGCCGCGCTCGCCCTGGTCCTGCGTGCTCCCTTCCTGGTGGTCGTCGGTGCGGGCGTCCTGGTCACGGCGGTCGTACGCGCGTTGGCCTGAGCGGGCGAGCCAGCGCCTTCCGCTCGGCCGGCCGCGCACTTCCGCGGTGGTCAGCCGAGCGGGCGACCGTACGAGCGGAGCGTCTCCAAGGCTCTGAGCGTCACCAGAGGGCGTCCTTCCAGCGCGGTTCCCGGGGCCCACTGGCGCCAGGTCACGGGCCACCCGCCGTCGTCCCGCTGCTCGGCGGCCAGGTGGTCGAGCGAGCGCTCCAGCTCCTCGTCCGTGAACCAGCGGCGGGCCAGCGACCCGGGCGTACGGGCGTAGTCGTGCGGGAAGTGGTGCTCGCCCGGGGCGTACCCCGTCGCCACCGGGTACTCCGCCCGCCGGGCGGGATCGAGCACCGCGAGCCGCTGTTCGCGCACCAGGCGGCCGAGCCGGTCGGCCGCCGCCTCGGCGCGGGCCCGGTCCGGGGCGCCGTCCAGAAAGGCGACCGCGGCCTCGACCTCGTAAGGATGGGACTGTTCCAGAGCCTCGACGGCACTCCAGCAGAAGTCCGTCGCCCGGAACAGCCAGGCGTGCCACACCTGATTGCCGTGCAGCAGCCCGACGACCGGTCCGGTCGCGAGCAGCTCCGCCGGCGGATCGTCCACGATCGGGATGAACGGTGCCGCGGGATAGCCGCGCTGGGTGGGCAGCAGAGCCGGCAGTGCGCCTTCTTTGGTTGACACATCGGTCAGATAGCGACAGATCCGTTCCACGCGCTGTCCGTCGCAGCGGCCGATCGAGTCGAGAACGCTCAGCGCGTGGGCGGTGTGCAGCGGCTGGCTGACCGGACCCCGGAGGTCCGGTTCCAGCGCGTGACCGTAGCCGCCGTCCTCGTTCAGATAGGCGCAGAGGGCCGTCTCGACGGCGTCGGGATCTCCGCCGAGGAAGCCGTGAACGAACCTGCGCTGTTCGAGGACGCGGGCCGTGAGCCAGATGAACTGCTCGGCGCGGGCGAGGGTGTTTGCTCCGGTTCCAGCCATGGACCGACCGTAGAGGGGAATGGCGCCTGGCATGTGCCCGGCGGACAGGCTGCACTCTCAGGAGCGGGATACTGGTGGCATGCGGTTGACGATTTTCTGGGAGCGGATGGCCGACCACTTCGGTGCGGCGTACGCGGACTCCTTCGCCCGTGACCATGTGATGGCCGAACTCGGCGGCCGCACGGTGCACCAGGCCCTGGACGCGGGCTGGGACGCCAAGGACGTCTGGCGCGCGGTCTGCGCGGCCATGGACGTCCCGGCGGACAGGCGCTGAACAGGAGAGGTCGACCCGGGGCGGGGGGACCGGGAGCGGGCGGGATGGGCCAGACTTGTCCCGTGCCATCGACAGACGAGACCGTCCCGGTCCAGCCGTCCGACTCCCCGCCCGCCCCGCCGGCCGCGCCACCCGCGCCGCCGTCCGGTGCCGGTGGGGTCCGTATGCCCGGCTGGCTGCCGCGTGCGATGGTGCTGGCCCTGGCGCTCTACGCCTGCTTCCAGCTCAGCAGCTGGGCGTTCGACCAGCTCATCGGGTTGCTGACGAATGTGCTGATCGCGTTCTTCCTCGCGCTCGCCATCGAACCCGCGGTCGGCCGGATGGCGAGTCGCGGCATACGCCGGGGGCTGGCCACGTTCCTCGTCTTCCTCGGCGTGATGATCTTCGGGGTCGGGTTCGTGGTGCTGCTGGGGTCGATGCTCGCGGGTCAGATCGTCGACATGGTCGACGAGTTCCCCAAGTACATCGACTCGGTGATCAACTGGGTCAATCAGACCTTCCACACCGAACTCTCCCGGGTCGAGGTCCAGGACAGCCTGCTGCACTCCGACTGGTTGCAGAAGTACGTCCAGAACAGCGCCACCGGAGTGCTCGACGTCTCCACCACGGTCATCGGCGGGCTGTTCCGGCTGCTGACGATCTTCCTGTTCTCGTTCTACTTCGCGGCCGACGGGCCCCGGCTCCGCCGCGCCCTGTGCTCCGTCCTGCCGCCTGCCCGGCAGACCGAGGTGCTGCGCGCCTGGGAGATCGCGGTCGACAAGACCGGCGGGTACATCTACTCGCGCGGTCTGATGGCGTTGGTCTCCGGCGTCGCGCACTACATCCTGCTGGTGATCCTCGGGGTGCCGTACGCCCCGGCGCTCGCGGTCTGGGTCGGACTCGTCTCGCAGTTCATCCCCACCATCGGCACGTATCTCGCGGGCGCTCTGCCCATGCTGATCGCCTTCACGGTCGACCCCTGGTACGCGGTGTGGGTGCTCGGGTTCGTGGTGATCTACCAACAGTTCGAGAACTATGTGCTCCAGCCCAAGCTGACCGCGAAGACCGTCGACATCCACCCCGCGGTCGCCTTCGGATCGGTCATCGCCGGCACGGCCCTGCTCGGCGCGGTCGGTGCGCTGGTCGCCATTCCCGCCGTCGCCACGCTCCAGGCGTTCCTCGGCGCCTATGTGAAGCGGTACGACGTCACCGACGACCCACGTGTGCACGGGGGAAGCAGCCGCGTTGCGAGGAGGCCGTTGCCGTCACGGATACGCCGTCTGGTGAACGGCCGCGGGGGAGCGGAGGGCGGGCCGCCTCGGCGGTAGCCGGTCGCGTCGGGCGGCCTCGGCGGTAGCCCGTCACACCGGGCCGCCTCAGCGGTAGCCCGTCACGTCGGCCGGCAGGCCCGGGTCCTGGACCTCGGTCAGATACCGCCAGGCGTCGGGCCGGCTCCCGTCCACATCGGTGAAGCCGTACACCTGGGCGAGCTGCCCGCTGGAGAGCGATCTGCCGTTCCAGCGGGCCACCTCGGGATCGCCGGCGAGGGCGGCCACGGCGCGGCCGACGTACGCGGGGGACTCGGAGATCGCGAAGTGGGGCGCGTGCGCCACGGCGTCGCGCCAGGTGGCCTCGGTCACCCCGTGGGCCTGGAGCATGGCCTCGGACCGGAGCCAGCCGGGAGTGAGCGCCACGGCCGTCGCGCGGTGCGGCGCGAGTTCATGGCCGAGGGCGAAGGCCATGCGGTTCACCGCGGCCTTGGCCAGGTCGTAGAAGAACGAGACGCGGTAGTGGGTCGCGTTGTACTCGTCCGTCCCGTCGGTCATCTCGACGACCAGGCCGCCCGGTGTCTCGATCAGCAGCGGCAGCGCGAAGTGGCTGGTGATGGCATGGGTGTCGACGGCCAGCCGCAGGGTGCGCAGCCCGGTGTCGAGCGACGACTCCCACACCGGCTTGTCCCACTCGATCTCGGCGCCCCAGATGTCGTTCACCAGGATGTGCAGGGCCCCCTGCTCGCTCGCGATGCGGGCCACGAGCGCCCTGACCCGGTCGGGAACCAGATGGTCGACCTGGACGGCGATGCCCCGTCCGCCCGCCGCGTCGACCAGGGCCGCGGTCTCCTCGATCGTCTCGGGCCGGTCCATCTCGGAGCGCTCGGACCCGCTCGTACGGCCGGTCACGTACACGGTCGCCCCGGCGGCGCCGAGCTGGACGGCGATCCCGCGACCCGCCCCGCGGGTGCCTCCGGCGACGAGCGCCACACGACCGGCCAGGTCGGACCCGGGGGCCTGCCCGCTGTGGGGTGTTCCGGGTTCCGCAGTCGCTCCCATAACGATCGAATATAGGGCGATACGCCGATCCGTGCAGGCGGTCGGCGGCAGGTCAGGACAGTACGCGGTAGGTCACATGGGTCACCGAGTCCGCCGCGTGCGCCTCCACCTGTTCGAGATTCAGCGACGGCACGCCGTCGAAGAGGCGGGTGCCGGCGCCGAGTGTGAACGGCACGATGTGCAGCCGCAGCTCGTCGATCAGGCCAGCGGCGAGGTACTGGTTGATGGTCCTCGCACCGCCGTGGATCGATACATCGCGGTCTCCGGCCGCCTCTCGGGCCCGGTGCAGCGCGGACTCGACGCCGTCGGTGACGAAGTGGAACGTGGTGCCGCCGTCCATCGGCTGCGGGTCGCGCGGATGGTGGGTGAGCACGAAGACCGGTGCGTGGTACGGAGGGTTGTCGCCCCACCAGCCCTTCCACTGCCGATCCCACGCGCCGCGCACCGGGCCGAACATGTTGCGGCCCATGACGAAGGCGCCGACCGTCGCCAGCCGGTCGAGCTGGGCCTGTCGCAGCTCCGGCGTCGCGAACATCCAGGAGTGCAGCCGGTCGCCCCAGCCGTCGCCGCCGTCGTCGCCGAACGGACGCTGCTCGCTCTGATCGAGCCCGGCCGAGTAGCCGTCGACGGAGATCGAGAGTTCGCAGGTCACCCTGCCTGTATGTCCGGTCATTGTGTCGTCCTCCCGGGCGACCTTCCGTCGCCCGTGTGATGAACCGCCGATGCGGCTGTTGTGGCTTTCACAGGGTGGACCGCTCCGGGCCCGCGAACTCATCGCCCCGCGGGGTCGCCGTTCCCGCGTGGTGCGCTTGACACTAAAATCGAACATCCATTCTGATGGGATTCCGGCCGGGTTTTCCCGGGCCCGACCGTGGAGTTGTCCACAGGCCGGGAGGACGTCGAGGCCCATTGTCAGTGGCAGGGGTTAGCGTCTGTGACGTGAAGCGATCGACTCAAGCAAATCGGGTGGAACCCATGGCAGGAAACGACCGCGAGAAGGCGCTGGACGCCGCACTCGCACAGATTGAACGACAGTTCGGCAAGGGTGCGGTGATGCGCCTGGGTGAGCGGCCGAACGAGCCCATCGAGGTGATCCCCACGGGGTCGACCGCTCTGGATGTGGCGCTCGGCGTCGGCGGTCTGCCGCGCGGCCGTGTGGTGGAGGTGTACGGGCCGGAGTCCTCCGGTAAGACGACGCTGACGCTGCACGCCGTGGCGAACGCGCAGAAGCTCGGCGGTTCGGTGGCGTTCATCGACGCCGAGCACGCGCTGGACCCGGAGTACGCGAAGAAGCTCGGCGTCGACATCGACAACCTCATCCTGTCCCAGCCGGACAACGGTGAGCAGGCGCTGGAGATCGTCGACATGCTGGTGCGCTCCGGCGCCCTGGACCTGATCGTGATCGACTCCGTGGCGGCCCTGGTGCCCCGCGCGGAGATCGAGGGCGAGATGGGCGACTCGCACGTGGGTCTGCAGGCCCGTCTGATGAGCCAGGCGCTCCGCAAGATCACCAGTGCGCTCAACCAGTCCAAGACCACGGCGATCTTCATCAACCAGTTGCGCGAGAAGATCGGCGTGATGTTCGGCTCGCCGGAGACCACCACCGGTGGCCGGGCGCTGAAGTTCTACGCCTCGGTGCGTCTGGACATCCGGCGTATCGAGACGCTGAAGGACGGCACCGACGCGGTCGGCAACCGTACCCGCGTCAAGGTCGTCAAGAACAAGGTCGCGCCGCCGTTCAAGCAGGCGGAGTTCGACATCCTCTACGGCCAGGGCATCAGCCGCGAGGGCGGACTGATCGACATGGGCGTCGAGCACGGCTTCGTCCGGAAGGCCGGCGCCTGGTACACGTACGAGGGCGACCAGCTCGGCCAGGGCAAGGAGAACGCCCGCAACTTCCTCAAGGACAACCCCGACCTCGCCAACGAGATCGAGAAGAAGATCCTGGAGAAGCTGGGTGTCGGCGTCCGTCCGGACGCCGAGACGGGCGAGCCCGCCGACGCCGCCGCCGCGACCGCGGCACCTGCGGCCGACGGGGCGGCGAAGTCGGCGACCACCGCGGCCGCCAAGGCCAAGCCGGCCAAGACCGCGGCGGCCAAGAGCTAGGCCGTGACACGTCGTACGGAGTGGCCGGGCAGCCCTGCCGAGCCCGGCGGCGGCGACCTCGAATCCGGTTACGGCCCCGCCGACGGGCCGGAGGAGGGCGCCGGGGCGCGGTCCGGGCGCCGCTCACGCGGTGGACCGGGCGCCGGGAGCGGATTCGGCGAAGGGGCGGGCCGGCGTGCCCGCTCCGGCACCAGAAGCAGCGGCTCCCCTTCCTCGTCGAGGGCCGAGAAGGGGGAGCCGCGAGACCCGGTCGAGCAGGCGCGCAACATCTGCCTGCGCCTGCTCACCGGGACGCCGCGTACGCGCAAGCAGCTCGCGGACGCCCTGCGCAAGCGGGAGATCCCGGACGAGGCGGCCGAAGAAGTGCTCGCGCGCTTCGAGGACGTCGGGCTGATCGACGACGCGGCGTTCGCCGGGGCATGGGTGGAGTCCCGGCACCACGGCCGGGGGCTCGCGCGCCGTGCCCTCGTCCGTGAGCTGCGGACGAAGGGCGTGGACTCCGCCGTGATCGACGAGGCGGTCGGGCAGCTCGACGCGGATCAGGAGGAGGAGACGGCCCGCGAGCTCGTGGCCCGCAAGCTCCGCTCCACGCGGGGCCTGGACCGTGACAAGCGGCTGCGCCGTCTGGCGGGGATGCTCGCACGCAAGGGATACGGGGAGGGCATGGCCCTGCGGGTGGTGCGTCAGGCGCTGGAGGAGGAGGGCGAGGACACGGAAGGTCTGGACGAGCCCTTCTGAGGCATGGCCTGGACGAGCCTTTCCGAGGCCTGGACGCGTCTTTCGAGGAGAGCGGGGCCGGATCGGTCCGGCGGCCGGTCAGTGGCCGGCCGCGGCCGCGCGGCGGGCGGCCCCGTCGACGAGGGCCAGCGCGTCCGCCGCGGTGCGGCCCGGCGCGCGGTTCCACGGGCCGATCAGCCCGGGCCAGCCCTGCGCGCGCAGCTCCGTGATCAGCCAGGCGCCGGCCCGGTCCACGGTGTCGAGGGAGCCGTAGCCGAGGCGGTGCGCGGAGATCAGGGCGCCGCAGACGCAGCGTGCGCCACGGGCGGTCCGCAGTCGGTACGGGGTGTTCTGCCAGCCCCACTCGGCCAGGATCTGCCGCGCGTAGCCGAGATGGGTCGAGGGGCGCAGATCGCCCTGCCCGACCCGTCGCCAGAGGTGGACACGGTCGGGCAGCATCGCACCCAGCCGCCCGGGCAGCGGGCGCTCGTGCGGAGGTGGAGCGGGCAGCGCCCGCAGGGAGTCGTCGACGAGCCGGTCCACGGGCACCGACAGCAGGCTCCGCCAGTCGAAGGGGCCCGCGGGCGACGGTTTCCCCGGACCGGCGGGGGTGGGCGAGGGCTCGGGGGCGGTGTACTCCCACCCCGTGACGATCTGCTGCCACGCCTGGGTGTCGTGCAGCCGGGAGGCCTGGTCGTCGAGCTGTTCCGGGGTGAGGACAGCGATCGCCATGAGTGCGTCATCTCCGTACATTTCGGTCCTCTGTGTGAGGCGAATGTCGGTCACGCACGGCGATTGCTCTAGTGGAACGTGGCGTTCGGGTGTGCGACAGCCGGGGCCCGGCACCCGAACGCAGGTGTCAGGCCCCGGGTCACAGGCTCCGGGTATCAGGCCCAGGTGAGAGGCCCAGGTGTCAGACCCTGGGGGTCAGGCTGAGGCGACCGGGAGTCCCGCGGCTCGCCACGCCTGGAAGCCGCCGATCAGATCGGTGGCCCGGTGCAGGCCCAGCTGCCGCAGCGAGGCGACCGCGAGGCTGGAGGCGTATCCCTCGTTGCAGATGACGACGACCTGGAGGTCGTGGCCGACGGCCTCGGCGGCGCGGTGGCTGCCCTGGGGGTCGAGCCGCCATTCCAGCTCATTGCGTTCGACGACCAGCGCGCCCGGGATCAATCCGTCCCGGTCGCGGAGCGCCGCGTACCGGATGTCCACCAGCAGGGCCCCGGCCTCCGCCGCCGCGGCGGCCTCGGGCGGGCCGATCCGGTCGTAGCCGGCCCTGACCCGCTCCAGCAGTTCGTCGATGCCCACCGGCGGCGGGGCATCCTTCACGGCCTCGTTCCGGTTCGCGTCCCGGTCGGCGCTCACTGCCAGTCCTCCGGGCGCTCGGTCTGCTCCAGGCGGAGCACCGCACCGGTGCGGCTGAACCGGCGGATCCGCGGCAGCGGCGGGTAGTAGGCGTGGACGGAGACCGCGTGGGTGTCGGTGGACTCGTTGAGGACCTCGTGGACGTGGTTCTGACCGAACGCCCGGCCCTGACCGGTCGCCAGCACCCTCGACCGGTCCACCCCCTCCGTCAGCTCCAGCGTCTTCCAGCCGTCGGTGGGCAGCCGCACGGCCAGCGAGTGCTCCTTGAGGGCGCCGGAGGCGGTGGTGAACGCGCCGAACGAGTCGGCGTGGTCGTGCCAGCCGGTGCCGGTGCCCGGCGGCCAGCCGATCAGCCACGCCTCGCTGCCGCCCGGTCCGTCGAGCCGGATCCAGGTGCGGCCTTCCGGATCCAGGGGGAGCGAGGCGATGAGTGCCTCGTCCCGGGCGGTGTCGCGGACGAAGTCCATCAGTTCCGCGACCGTCGGCGCGGTGGCGGAGGACCCGGTGGTGGAAGCTCCGGCGGCGGCCACGGGGGCGGAAGGAGAAGGAACGGAGGCAGCCGTGGGCACGGCGGAGTGAAGGGAAGACACGAGGACCGTCCTGAGAGTTCGCGTGGGATCCCGGCCGTGCGGAAGAGCGGCACGGTCCGGCAGAGGGAAGCGATTCAGCAGGACGGGCGACACACGCAGCCCGCGTAACGGACGAGGTCCATATGGACCCTCCGCCACAGGCGCACATCGGTGTCGGTCATGATCTGGAGTACACCACGCGCGCCTGTGCCGGTCAATCGGTCAGGTGATCGCGGCGGTCCCATCGGCGTGGACCCGCGCCCGGGTTCGGGGTTGCTGCTCGCGGCCCGCGCCTCGTTCGCCCTCGCCGTCCTCCGGATCCGCGGGCTCCCGCGTACCGCGGGGCGCACCGCCCAGCGCGGCCCGTGCCGCCGTGTACAGCTCCGCGGGTCGTACGCCGCCGAAGGCCGCCACCAGGTGTCCGTCGGGCCTGACCAGCAGGACGGTATGGGCCGATGCCCCCGGATAGCTCTCGGCGACCAGCAGCTCCGTGGTCCCCGGGAGCGCCGCGACGGCGTCCGTGAGGCGGGGCATGATGCCGGCCGTCCGCCAGTGCCGCCGGTCCCAGACGCCGGTGCCCGGCGCGACCAGGATCACCAGCGGATGGCCCTGCCCGAGCCGCTCCCGCAGCCGCGTCGTCGTTCCGTCCGGCGCCGTCACCGTCACATCGGCGACCGGCGCACCGGGGGGCGTACCGACCACGGTGTGCGCCTCGGAGTGCGGAGGTGAAAGGGGGGAGTGCGAATACGAAGGGGGCGCACCGAGGGCTCCACAGCCCAGATGGCCGTCGGTGAGCAGGGTGTCGTGACCGCGTGCGGCGCCCGGGACCAGGGTCCGCAGGCCGCCTCCGCCGCGCAGTATCGGCAACGACTGGTCGGCGGCGCGCAGCCGGGCGGCCACCGCGGCCCGGCGCTCCGCCTGGTAGCTGTCGAGCAGCTGCTCGGCCGGCCCGTGGTGCCAGGCGTGGGCCAGCTTCCAGGCCAGGTTCTCGGCGTCCCGGAGCCCCTCGTCCAGCCCCTGCGTGCCCAGGGCGCCCAGCAGATGTGCCGCGTCCCCCGCCAGGAAGGCCCGCTGCTTGCGCCAGCGCCGGGCGAGCCGGTGGTGGAGCGTGTGGACGCCGGTGTCCAGCAGTTCGTACGCCGGGGTCTCGCCGCACCAGCCGGCCAAGGTGTCGCGGATGCGGATGATCAGGGCTTCGGGGGTGACCAGCTCACCGCGCGGCGGCAGCAGCCAGTCCAGCCGCCAGACGCCGTCCGGCAGCGGCCGGGCGGAGACCTCGCCGCCCCCGGTCCGCCAGGGGGGCTGCCGGTGCAGAACGGCCTCGTCGGGCCAGGGCAGTTCGGCCCGGAGGGCGGCGACGGCATGCCGCTCCACCGCCGTACGACCGGGGAACCGGATGTCCAGCAGCTTGCGCACGGTCGACCGGGCGCCGTCGCAGCCGACCAGATAACTCCCGCGCCACCAGGTCGATCCCGGCTCCCGGGTGTGCACCGTGATGCCGTCGGGGTCCTGCTCCAGCGTGTCGATCCGGCTCATCGGCGCCAGCTGGACCAGCGGTTCCTTGTCCACCGCCGCACGCAGCGCGCCGCTCAGCGCGTGCTGCGGAACATGGAGCGGCGCGGGAAGGAGCCCGGGGAGCGGCTCCTCGGCCTCTTCGTGCCTCCGGCCCCCGCTCAGCGGCACGTCCCGGACCAGCTGCTTCCGGCGCATCGAACGCCACCCGGCCCAACGCAGCCCGACCCGGTCCAGCTCCCGGCAGCCGAGACGTCCCACCAGGTCGGCGGTGTCCTCGCGCAGCACGACCGTGCGCGCGGGACGGGGCTCCTCCGTGCCGGGGCCCTCGTCGAGAACGACCGAGGGGACGCCCTGGGCGGCGAGAGCCAGCGACAGCGTCAGGCCGACGGGCCCGGCGCCGACGACGATCACCGGGTCCACGGCGCGTACCCTCCGGCCCGTACGGTCATGCGGAACGTGGCATAGGAAGCCGGGTGCGTGATCACAGAACGTATGCAACCCACTGGTGGTGCTTGCGTCAAGTGACCGAGGCAGCGACGCGTGCGCCGCTGCCTCGAATGCTCCTGCAGGGAAGGGCCGTCAGGGCCCCGGAGCGGTCAGCCCTTCGTCACTCAGGCCCCACCGGTACCGTCGCCCGTGGGGCCTGCGCCCCCTGCGCCCCCCACGTTCGAGTCGGGCACCGCACCCACCACCGGGATGCTCGGGGTCTGGACGCCGGGCGCCACCTTGATCCCGGTCTTCGCCCGGCGGCCGCGCTTCTCGATCCAGGTCGCCAGGGCCGAGAGCAGCAGACACATCGCGATGTAGATCGCGCCGATGACGATGGTCGTGGAGACGTAGGGGTAGATGCCGTTCACCTGCGTGTTGGAGGCGATCAGACGCGCGGTCTGGAGCAGCTCCGGGTACAGGATGATGAAGCCGAGCGAGGTGTCCTTGAGCGTCACCACGAGCTGGCTGATGATCGTCGGCAGCATCGACCGGACGGCCTGGGGCATCAGAACGGTCGTCATGACCTGCGTCTTGCTCATACCGAGCGCGTACGCGGCCTCGCTCTGGCCCTTGGGGACCGAGTTGACACCGGCCCGGAGCACCTCGGCCTGCACACAGCCGTTGTAGATGGACAGACCCGCGGCCAGTGCCCACATCGAGTAGTCGGTGAGGAAGCCGACCCAGATGGCGTAGATGGTGATCAGGAGCGGCAGCGAGCGGAACAGCTCGATGAAGGCGGTCGCCGCCCAGCGGATCGGCTGGTGGTCGGAGAGCCGGCCCACCGCGAGCAGTACACCGAGGACCAGCGAGCCGATCGCGGCCAGCCCGAAGGCCTTGAGCGTGGCCACCAGGGCGTCGGCGATGTTCTGCCGGATGCCCGCGTAGTTGAAGATGTCCCACATCTCGGGCGCCAGGTGGCCCTTGTCGGCCAGGCGCAGCAGGCTCACGACGACCAGCGCCGCGATGGCGAGCGTGCCGACGACGGCGTAGATCCGGTTGCGGACGACGGCCTTGGGGCCCGGGGCGTCGTAAAGAACGCTGGCGCTCATCGGGCGACCTCCATGCGACGCTCCAGCAGCCGGAAGAGGCCGCTGATGGTAAAGGTGACGACCAGGTAGCCGAGGGCCACCCAGATGAAGACGGGGACGATGTCGTAGCCCTTGTCACTCATCAGCTTCTGCCAGCCGAACAGTTCGGTGTTGCTGAAGGCGCCGGCGATCGCGGAGTTCTTCGTGAGCGCGATGAAGATGCTGCTCAGCGGCGGGATCACCGTCCGCGTCGCCTGGGGGAGCACCACGATCTGCAGGGTCTGGGCGAACGTCATGCCGATCGAGCGTGCGGCCTCCGCCTGGCCCAGCGGCACGGTGTTGATGCCGGAGCGGACGGCCTCGCAGACGAAGGACGAGGTGTAGAAGCCGAGGGCCAGGGAGCCGAGGACGAACGGGCTCATCCCCGGGAAGAGGATCTCCGGCACCACGAAGAAGAAGATCAGGAAGAGCAGGGTCAGCGGGGTGTTGCGCATCAGCGTGACCCACGCGGTGCCGAAGTACCGCAGCGGCGGCACCGGCGAGACCCGGAATCCGGCGACGACTACACCGAGGACCAGGGCGATAAGCGAGCTGACGGCGGTGATCGACACAGTTCCTATGAAGCCGTCGCGGAACGCTGGGAAATTGTCGAGCAGTACGTTCATGAGGTCTCCGCGTCGGCGGTCATCGGCATCGGGGCAGGGGAAGGAGCGCCCCGTACGCCCGCCGCCCCCGGGGAGCGGGGTACGGCGGCGGCGTACGGGACGCCTGGGTCAGTCGCGGGGCGTCGTGGCGGGTGTCGGCGTTCGGGCGCCCGACGGTGCCGGGCGCCCGACGGCGTCAGTAGCGCTCGATGGCCGGCGGGTCGACGTACTCCGAGCCGGACAGGCCCAGCGTGGCCTCGTAGATCTTCTTGTACGTGCCGTCCTTGACGCGCTCCTCCAGCGACTTGCTGATGGCCTCGCGCAGTACCTTGTCGTCCTTGTTCAGGCCGACACCGTAGGGCTCGTCGGTGAACGGCTTGCCGACGACCTTGAGCTTGCCGGAGTTGGCGGCGGCGTAGCCCTTGAGGATCGAGTCGTCGGTGGTGACGGCGTCGACCTGCTTGGTCAGCAGCTGCTGCACGCAGTCGGAGTACTTGGCCAGCTCGACGACGCTCGCGCCGTACTCCGGCTTCTTGATCTCCTGCAGCGGCGTGGAGCCGACGATCGAGCAGACCTTCTTGCCCTTCACCGACTCCTTGCCGGTGATCGACTTCTCGTCCTCGCGCACCAGGAGGTCCGCGCCGGCCTTGTAGTACGGACCGGCGAAGCCGACCTGCTTCTTGCGCTCGTCGTTGATCGTGTAGGTGCCGACGTAGTAGTCGACCTGGCCCTTGGAGATGGCCGTCTCACGGACGCCGGAGTCGACGGTCTTCCACTCGATCTGCTTGTCGGAGAAGCCGAGGTCGGCCGCGATCATCTTGGCGATCTCGATGTCGAAGCCCGAGCGCTCCTTGGTCGACTGGTCCTCGAAACCGAGGTACGGCTGGTCGGCCTTGGCGCCGAGGACCAGCTTGCCGCGCTCCTTGGCCTTCTTGAAGACCGGGGAGTCCAGGGCGACATCCTTGGCCACGGTGTACGTGGGCAGCGCGGGGGCCTCGGAGGAACCGGGCTTCGTGCCGCCCGGTTTGTCACCGGCGGAGCCCTCCTTGCCGCCACACGCGGTAGCGGTCAGGGCGAGGACGGCGATGGCCGCGACGGCGGCGGACTTACGGAGCTTCATGTGAACAATCCTTAGGTCGTAGGTCGTTGTCGTCAGTGGTGAAGGATCTTCGACAGGAAGTCCTTGGCCCGGTCGCTGCGCGGATTGCTGAAGAACTGGTCGGGCGTCGCCTCTTCGACGATCTTCCCGTCGGCCATGAACACGACGCGGTTGGCGGCGGAACGGGCGAAGCCCATCTCGTGGGTGACGACGATCATCGTCATCCCGTCCCGGGCCAGCTGCTGCATGACCTCGAGGACCTCGTTGATCATCTCCGGGTCGAGAGCCGACGTGGGCTCGTCGAAGAGCATGACCTTCGGGTCCATCGCCAACGCCCGTGCGATCGCGACGCGTTGCTGCTGGCCACCGGAGAGCTGCGCCGGGTACTTGTCGGCCTGTACGCCGACGCCCACCCGGTCGAGCAGGGTCCGGGCCTTCTCCTCCGCCGCCTTCTTGTCGGCCTTGCGGACCTTGGTCTGGCCCAGCATGACGTTCTCCAGCACCGTCTTGTGTGCGAAGAGATTGAACGACTGGAAGACCATGCCCACGTCGGCGCGCAGCCTCGCCAGCTCCTTGCCCTCCTGGGGCAGGGGCTTGCCGTCGATCGAGATCGCTCCCGAATCGATCGTCTCCAAGCGATTGATCGTGCGGCACAGCGTGGACTTGCCGGACCCGGAAGGCCCGATGACGACCACGACCTCGCCACGGGCGATGGTCAGGTCGATGTCCTGGAGCACATGCAGCGCGCCGAAGTGCTTGTTGACGTTGCTCAGTACGACCAGGTCGTTGGCCGCGGGCGCGGCGTCCTCGGCGGCCTTGGTCACTGAAACTCCGCTCATCGGCTTCTTGCTCCGTCCTCCTCGGTTGAAGAAGGACACTAATGACGCAGTGCTACCAACGTCATTACATCTGAGCGGAAATTGAGCATAACGATCCGGCGGCAACCGGACACTCCGCGTGAACGGGACGCCACGCGCCGCCCCGGGGCGTACCGGGTGCATAACGGAAACCCCGCTGTAACCGGCAGGCTCTTGACTGGTGTGCCGCTCATCGGCGTGGATGCCTTGTGCGAGGAAGACGCGAAGCGTTGATGAACGGAAGGTCTCGCCAACGATCTTCCGGGTGAAGCAGGGTGAAACGTGAGATAACACCCGGTGACACCGTGCAACGGTGATGCGAACGAACCCGAGGAGCCGGACGGCCCCGGGAGACACGGAGAGGAGGGCCATGAGACTGCTGCTCGTCGAGGACGACGACCATGTCGCGGCGGCCCTGTCCGCCGTGCTCGCCCGGCACGGATTCCAGGTCGTGCACGCCCGCAACGGCGAGGAGGCCCTGCGCGCGCTGCTGCCCGCCGAGAAGGAGCCCTTCGGGGTGATCCTCCTCGACCTCGGCCTGCCCGACCAGGACGGCTACGAGGTGTGCGGAAAGATCCGCAAGCGCACCGCCACCCCTGTGATCATGGTCACCGCCCGCGCCGACGTGCGCTCGCGCATCCACGGACTCAACCTCGGCGCCGACGACTACGTCACCAAGCCGTACGACACCGGCGAGCTGCTCGCCCGTATCCACGCGGTCGCCCGGCGCACCACCAGCGGCGAGGACACCGCGCCGACCCCGGTCGCCGCCCTGCGCCTCGGGTCGGTCGCCATCGAGCTGCCGACCCGCCGGGTCAGCGTCGACGGCGAGGAAGTCCAGCTCACCCGCAAGGAGTTCGACCTGCTGGCGCTCCTGGCCCAGCGCCCCGGCGTCGTCTTCCGCCGCGAGCAGATCATCAGCGAGGTCTGGCGCACCAGCTGGGAGGGCACCGGACGTACGCTGGAGGTCCACGTCGCCTCCCTGCGCTCCAAGCTGCGGCTGCCCGCCCTGATCGAGACCGTGCGGGGCGTCGGCTACCGGCTCGTCGCGCCGTCCGCGTAACCGGCGGGTACGTTTCCCCGGTGCGCTCCCGTCTGCTCCCGCTGCTCATCGTTCTGATGGCCGCCATCCTGCTCACCCTCGGCCTGCCGCTCGCGGTCAGCGTGGCGGCGGCCGAACAGCAGCGCCTGGTGATCGACCGGATCGACGACACCGCACGGTTCGCCGCCCTGGCGCAGTCCATCACCGACACCTCCCCGGACAGCGAGGAGCGCCGCCGCACCCTCCAGACCGACCTGGAGGTCTACACCTCGGTGTACGACATCCGCGCCGGCGTCTTCTTCCGGGACGACCGGGCGCTGGCCAAGGCCCCCAGCTTCTGGAGCCTGCCCGCCGAGGGCGAGGGGCGTACGGCCTTCAACGAGGCGCTGCTGGGCCGCCGCTCGCACGATCCGCCGCAGGTCTGGCCCTGGCGCGACGGCCGCGTCGTCGTCGCCTCGCCCGTGGTGCGCGACGGTGATGTGGTCGCCGTCGTCGTCATCGACTCGCCCACCGGCGAGATGCGGTCGCGGACCCTGCGGACCTGGCTGTTCATCGGCCTCGGCGAGGCGCTGGCCCTGCTGGTGGCGGTCGGCGCGGCGGTCCGGCTCACCGGCTGGGTCCTGCTGCCCGTGCGGACCCTGGACGCGGCCACCCACGACATCGCCGGCGGCCGCATGCGCTCCCGGGTCGCCGCCTCCGCCGGGCCGCCGGAGCTCCGCCGCCTGGCGCGCTCCTTCAACGAGATGGCGGACAACGTCGAGGACGTGCTGGAGCAGCAGCGCGCCTTCGTCGCCGACGCCTCGCACCAGCTGCGCAACCCGCTCGCCGCCCTGCTGCTGCGGATCGAGCTCCTCGCCCTGGAGCTGCCCGAGGGCAGCGAGGAGATCGCGGCCGTGCGCACCGAGGGAAAGCGGCTGGCCCGGGTCCTCGACGACCTCCTGGACCTCGCGCTGGCCGAGCACGCCGAGGCGGACCTCCAGCTGATCGACATCGTCCCGCTCACCGCCGAGCGGGTCGCCTCCTGGCGCCCCATGGCGGAGCGGGAAGGAGTGGCCCTCACCCTGGACGGGGCCCCGGCGGCCACCGCCTGGGCCGACCCCATCGCCCTGTCCAGCGCCCTGGACGCGGTGATCGACAACGCCCTGAAGTTCACCCCCGCCGGAGAGGACGTCACCGTCACCGTCGCCGCCGCAGCCGTCGCGGCGACTGTCGTCGTCGCCGACCGGGGCCCCGGTCTCACCGAAGCGGAGCTGGAGCGCGTCGGGGACCGCTTCTGGCGCAGCACCCGCCACCAGAACGTCAGCGGATCGGGCCTGGGCCTCTCCATCTCCCGGGTGCTGCTCGCGGCGGGCGGCGGCTCGATCGCGTACGAACACCACGCACCGCACGGTCTGCGGGTGACGGTCTCGCTGCCCCGCGAACGGCCGGGCGGCTGAGCCGTCAGTCCCTGCGTCGGGAAGCCTCGCGCCCTCGCCGAGGAGCGCTCACGGCTTCACCGAGCGGTAGTAGTCCTTCGCCCCGTCGTGCACGTCCAGCGGATCGGTGTAGATCGCCGTCCGCAGATCCACCAGCTGCGCCGCGTGCACCTCGCGGCCGATCCGGTCCCGGCTGTTGATCACCGTCCGGGTGAAGGCCTCGGTCATGGCCGCGTCCGTACGGTCGGTCGTGACGAGCAGGTTGGCGACGGCGACCGTGGGCACCGACTGACCCTGCTGGGCCTGCGGATAGGCGTCCGCGGGCATCATCGCCGACCGGTAGAAGCGGGTGGGACCGGTCGCCGCCTGCAACTTCGCGACCAGGTCCGCCTCCAGCGGCACCAGCCGGATGTCGAAGCGCTGCGACAGCTCCTGCACGGCCGCGGTCGGCAGCCCGCCCGACCAGAAGAAGGCGTCGAGCTGGCCCTGGGTCAGCCGTACGGGCATGGTGTCGATGCCCACCGGCACCGGGGTGATGTCCTCGGCCGGATCGAGCCCCGCCGCCGTCAGCAGCCGGTCCGCGACCAGCCGCACCCCGGAGCCCTGCTGGCCGACGCCCACCCGCTTGCCCCGCAGGTCGGAGGCCTTGTGGATGTCGGAGTCGCGGGGGACGACCAGCTGGACGTAGTCGTCGTACAGCCGGACGCAGCCGCGCAGCCGCTGGGCGCCCGGCCTTCCGTCGCGCAGATAGGTCGCCACGGCGTCGGCGGTGGCGATGGTGAAGTCCGCCTCGCCCGTCGCCACCCGGGCGAGGTTCTGCTGCGACCCCTCGCTGGTCCGCAGCCGTATCGACACCTCCGGCATGTCCTTGGCGAGCGCGCCCTCCAGCCGCTCCCCGTACCGCTGGTAGACACCGCTGGGCACCCCGGTGGAGAAGGTGAGCGACCCGCTCGGGTCGCCCTCGTCCCCCCGGGGCTGGAGCCACCACGCGAGCAGCCCGAGTACGACCGCGAGGACGGCGCCCGTCTGCAGGGTGCGCCGGCGGCCGAATCGGGACAGAGCGTGGAGCATGCGCGCGATCCTGCCAGCTCACCCACCCCCCTGGCCAGGCTTCCCCGTGAGGCCCGGCCCACAGCGGACGGCGACGGGGGAGGGGCGGCGGAAGGCTACGGGAGGGGCCTGCCCGGCAACCGCCTACCCTTGTCCCATGAGCAGCGGCAACCGGAGCGAAGCAGTGGACGTCCAGAAGAGCTACGAGGTGCGCACCTACGGGTGCCAGATGAACGTCCACGACTCCGAACGGCTGTCGGGTCTCCTGGAGGGCGCCGGTTACGTCCGGGCGCCCGAGGGTTCCGACGGCGACGCCGACGTCGTCGTCTTCAACACCTGCGCGGTGCGGGAGAACGCCGACAACAAGCTGTACGGGAACCTCGGCCGCCTCGCGCCCATGAAGACCAAGCGCCCCGGGATGCAGATCGCCGTCGGCGGCTGTCTCGCGCAGAAGGACCGCGACACCATCGTCAAGCGGGCCCCCTGGGTCGACGTCGTCTTCGGCACCCACAACATCGGCAAACTGCCGGTCCTCCTGGAGCGCGCCCGCATCCAGGAAGAGGCGCAGATCGAGATCGCCGAGTCCCTGGAGGCCTTCCCCTCCACGCTCCCCACCCGCCGCGAGTCCGCCTACGCCGCGTGGGTCTCCATCTCGGTCGGCTGCAACAACACCTGCACGTTCTGCATCGTCCCGGCCCTGCGCGGCAAGGAGAAGGACCGCCGCACCGGCGACATCCTGGCCGAGATCGAGGCCCTGGTGGCCGAGGGCGTCTCCGAGATCACCCTGCTCGGCCAGAATGTGAACGCGTACGGATCCGACATCGGCGACCGCGAGGCCTTCTCCAAGCTGCTGCGCGCCTGCGGCTCCATCGAGGGCCTGGAGCGCGTCCGCTTCACCTCGCCGCACCCCCGCGACTTCACCGACGACGTCATCGCCGCCATGGCCGAGACGCCGAACGTGATGCCGCAGCTGCACATGCCGATGCAGTCCGGTTCGGACCGCGTCCTGAAGGCGATGCGCCGCTCCTACCGCCAGGAGCGCTTCCTGGGGATCATCGAGAAGGTGCGCGCCGCGATGCCGGACGCCGCCATCTCCACGGACATCATCGTGGGCTTCCCCGGCGAGACCGAGGAGGACTTCGAGCAGACGATGCACGCCGTCCGCGAGGCGCGTTTCGCCAACGCGTTCACCTTCCAGTACTCCAAGCGCCCCGGCACCCCCGCGGCCGACATGGACGGGCAGATCCCCAAGGAGGTCGTCCAGGAGCGTTATATGCGCCTGTCGGCCCTCCAGGAGCAGATCTCCTGGGACGAGAACAAGAAACAGGTCGGCCGCACCCTGGACGTCATGGTCGCGGAGGGCGAGGGCCGCAAGGACGGAGCCACGCAGCGCCTCTCCGGCCGTGCCCCCGACAACCGGCTGGTCCACTTCACGCAGCCGGAGAAGGCCGTGCGCCCCGGTGACGTGGTGACCGTCGAGATCACCTACGCCGCCCCGCACCACCTGCTCGCCGAGGGCACGCCGCTCGCCGTACGGTCCACCCGCGCGGGCGACGCCTGGGAGAAGCGCACCACCGAGGCGGCCGCCAAGCCCGCCGGAGTGATGCTCGGCCTCCCTGGCATCGGCGCCCCGGACCCGCTCCCGGCCGCCGCGGCCCCGGCCTGCGGCATCGGCTGACGGCTCCGGGCCCGCGATATCGGCCGGGGCTCCGGGCCGCCGCGGTGCCGGCCGGCGGCTCCGGCCTCGGCCGGCACCCCCGGCAAGTACGCTGACCGGCATGCTTGTCGCCGCCGCCGTGTGCCCCTGTCCGCCGCTCCTGGTGCCCGAGGTCGCCGCCGGGGCCGCCCCCGAGCTCGACGCCGCGCGGGACGCCTGCCTCGACGCCGTGGGGGTGCTCGCCGCCTCGCGCCCGGACCTGCTCGTCGTCGTGGGGCCGGGCGAGGACCGGTCCGCCGGGCCCTACCCGGCGGGAGCGCACGGCACCTTCCGGGGCGTCGGCGTGGAGCTCGACGTGACGCTCGGCGACGCACCGCGGGGCGCGGCGGTCCCGGACCGGCCGCTGCCGCAGTCCCTCACGGTGGGCGCGTGGCTGCTGGGCCGGGCCCGATGGACGGGCGCACCCGTCGAAGGGCTCGCCGTGGCCGAGCGGGAGGCCGCCGAGGAGTGCGCGGAGGCCGGACGTGCCCTCGCCGGACGTGCCGAGCGGGTCGCGCTCCTGGTGATGGGCGACGGCAGCGCCTGCCGCACCCTCAAGGCGCCCGGCTACCTCGACGAGCGGGCCGCCGCGTTCGACGTACGGGCCACCGAAGCCCTCGGCTCCGCGGACCTCGACGCCCTCGCGGCGCTCGACGCCACGCTCGCCCACGAGCTCAAGGCGGCCGGACGGGCCCCCTGGCAGCTGCTCGGCGGTGCCGCGCGGGACGCCGGGCTCGCCGGACGGCTGCTGTACGAGGACGCCCCGTACGGCGTGGGCTACACCGTCGCCGCCTGGTCCTGAACAGACCGGCGGCGGGTGCGGAGCACTCGGCTCCGCACCCGCCGCCGGGGTACTGCCACCGCGTCAGGAAGCGGGCGGCGGCGGAGGCGGAGTGCCCCCGTCCTTCTGCCCCAGCTTGTCCACGGCCTCCTTGGCCTTGCGCGTACCCGAATCGATCTTGTCGCTGTACTTGCCCTTGGTCTTCTGATCGACCGTGCGCGCGGCCTTGTCGAGGCCCTGCTCGATCTTGCCCCCGTGCTGCTGCGCGAGGTCGCCGACCTTGTCCTTGGCCGGTCCCAGCTTGGCCTTCAGGTTGTCCAGGAACCCCATTGGGTCACCTTCCGTGCAGTGAGGACTGTTCGTGGGAGCGTTCTCCCGCCCCCATTGTCCGTCACCTGTCCGTTCCTGCCGTTTTTACGCGTCCTACAGCGTTCGCCGGCGGTTCCCGAGCGCATCCTTGACGTCGCCCTCCGCACCCGGCGTGTTCGGGGTGGCCCGGATATTTGGGAGACTGTCCCGGTGACCCCTCCCGCCCCCGCCCCCCGCGTCATCACCGTCGTAGGCCCCACCGCAGCCGGAAAATCGGATCTGGGGGTCTTTCTGGCCCAGCGGCTCGGCGGCGAGGTGATCAACGCCGACTCCATGCAGCTCTACCGGGGGATGGACATCGGCACCGCGAAGCTGACGCTCCCCGAGCGCGACGGCGTGCCGCACCGGCTGCTGGACATCTGGGACGTCACCGAGGCCGCCAGCGTCGCCGAGTACCAGCGCCTGGCCCGTCTGGAGATCGACCGGCTGCTCGCCGAGGGGCGCACACCCGTCCTGGTCGGCGGTTCCGGGCTGTACGTGAAGGGCGCCATCGACGCCCTGGAGTTCCCCGGTACGGACCCCGAGGTGCGCGCCCGCCTCGAAGCGGAACTGGCCGAGCGCGGCTCGGGCGCCCTGCACGCCCGCCTCGCCGCCGCCGACCCGGACGCCGCCCGCTCCATCCTGGCGAGCAACGGCCGCCGCATCGTGCGCGCCCTCGAAGTCATCGAGATCACCGGCAAGCCCTTCACCGCCAACCTCCCCGGCGACGAGCCGGTCTACGACGCCGTGCAGATCGGCGTCGACGTGAACCGCCCCGAACTGGACGAGCGCATCGCCCTGCGCGTGGACCGGATGTGGGAGGCGGGCCTTGTGGACGAGGTGCGTGCCCTGGAGGCGTCCGGGCTGCGCGAGGGCCTCACGGCCTCCCGGGCCCTCGGCTACCAGCAGATCCTCGCGGCGCTCGCGGGGGAGTGCACCGAGGACGACGCGCGGGCCGAGACCGTGCGCGCCACCAAGCGCTTCGCCCGCCGTCAGGACTCGTGGTTCCGCCGCGACCCGCGTGTCGTGTGGCTCGGCGGCGGACACCGTGACCGGGGGGAACTCCCGCACCGGGCGCTGACGTTGGTCGAACGAGCGGTCACAGCCTGATCACGTGATGGCATCGGGAAGCTCCGGCCGTCAATTCGGCACCCGTGATCGTGCCATCATCGAGCATCGATCCACCAGTGGAGTCCGAGTTGGGAGGGCGCGTGGCGATGGAGGCCGGCCCTCGCGACACGGAGCAGCGCGACACAGAGCACGAGGTGCCGTCACCGCGGGAGACCGCGGGGCGGCTGAGCCCGGACGGGCCCGACGAGCAGGACGTGACCCCCGAGGTCGAGGTCGAGCTGCGGCCCACCCGCAAGCTGCGGATCTGGCAGCTCGCGCCCATCGTCATGCTGGCCGCGGTCGGCTCGCTGATGTTCGCCTTCCCCCTCGCCTTCGAGTTCGGTGACGGCGGCGCGATCGTCGCCATGCTGGGTCTCCTGATCAGCTGCTGTGCGGCCGGCTGGGGCATGATGGCCGCCCGCCGCGTCGGCCACACCTGGCCGGGACTGCCCTCCCGCGGCTCGGGTGACCGCCCCGATTGGCGGGTGATCGCGCTGTACGCCGCGACCGGCCTGGCCCTGGTCGCCCTCGCCGTCTGGCGCGTGGCCCGGCTGCGCTGACGGGCGAGGACCCGGACACCGGGTCCGCTCGTGCGGGGTGTCGGCGCCGCCTCGTACAGTTGGCCTGTGAGCACCTCGCAGATCGCCTTCCTCAAGGGCCACGGCACCGAGAACGACTTCGTGATCGTCCCGGACCCGGACAACGCCCTCACGCTGCCCGCCGCCGTCGTCGCCCGGCTCTGCGACCGTCGGGCCGGCATCGGCGGCGACGGCCTGCTGCACGTCGTGCGGTCCGCCGCGCACCCCGAGGCGCGGGACATGGCGGAGACGGCCGAGTGGTTCATGGACTACCGCAACGCGGACGGTTCGATCGCCGAGATGTGCGGCAACGGCGTGCGCGTCTTCGCCCACTACCTCCAGCGCGCCGGCCTCGTCGAGGAGGGCGACCTCACCGTCGCCACCCGGGGCGGCCCCAAGCGGGTGCACCTCGCCAAGAACGGCGACATCACCGTCTCCATGGGGCGCGCCCTGCTGCCCGAGGAGAGCGCCACGGTCACCGTCGGCGACCGCAGCTGGCCCGCCCGCAACGTCAACATGGGCAACCCGCACGCGGTCGCCTTCGTCGACGACCTCGATCACGCCGGTGACCTGCGCACCGCCCCGCCCGTCAGCCCCGAGGCCGTCTACCCCGAAGGCGTCAACGTCGAATTCGTCGTCGACCGGGGCCCGCGTCACGTCGGGATGCGCGTCCACGAGCGGGGCTCCGGCGAGACCCGCTCCTGCGGCACCGGCGCCTGCGCGGTCGCCGTCGCCACCGCCCGCCGCGACGGCGCCGACCCCGCCGCGACCGGCCTCCCCGTGACGTATCGGGTGGACCTCCCCGGCGGCACCCTCGTCATCACCGAGCACCCGGACGGCTCGGTCGACATGACCGGCCCCGCCGTGATCGTCGCCGAGGGCGTCATCGACCCGGCGTGGCTCGACACGGTGACCGACTAGCCCTTTCGACCGGCACGAAGCAGCCACCCGGCCGATTTCGCTCGAAACGGTGATCGGCCGGAGCTTCGCTCGAATGGGTGATCCGTTTCACGCTGGGCGAGAGCTGGACTGCGCCACGTGGTGGGGTCGATAGCATCAAGCACCGGCCCCGAGGGGCGTCCGCTCCTCCCCCGTGCCGGTCGACGTCGCCGGAGGTGCCCATGAGTGCAGAGGCCGCCGATCCGGGCGCTCCCCTTCGCAGGCGGAGCCGCCCCCGGATCGATCTGCGCAGACTGGGCCGGGTGGCACTGCGTGGCCCGGTCTCCCGCGACCGGCTGCCCGACGCCATCGGCCATGTCGCCGAGGCGCACCGCGCCCACCACCCCGACGCCGACCTGACCATCCTGCACCGGGCCTACGTCCTCGCGGAGTCCTCGCACCGCGGCCAGATGCGCAAGAGCGGCGAGCCGTACATCACGCACCCGCTGGCCGTCACCCTGATCCTCGCCGAGCTCGGCGCCGAGACCACCACGCTCACCGCCTCCCTGCTCCACGACACCGTCGAGGACACGGAAGTGACGCTCGATCAGGTACGTGAGCAGTTCGGCGACGAGGTCTGCTATCTCGTCGACGGCGTCACCAAACTGGAGAAGGTCGACTACGGCGCCGCCGCCGAGCCGGAGACGTTCCGCAAGATGCTCGTCGCCACCGGCAACGACGTCCGGGTCATGTCGATCAAGCTCGCGGACCGGCTGCACAACATGCGCACCCTCGGCGTGATGCGCCCCGAGAAGCAGGCCAGGATCGCCAAGGTCACCCGCGACGTCCTCATCCCGCTCGCCGAACGGCTCGGCGTGCAGGCGCTCAAGACCGAGCTGGAGGACCTGGTCTTCGCGATCCTGCACCCCGAGGAGTACGAGCACACCCGCGCCCTGATCGCCGCCGCGGCGGGCCCGGGCGCCCCCCTCGACACCATCGCCGACAACGTGACGCACACCCTGCGGGACGCCGGCATCAGCGCCGAAGTCCTCATCAGGCCACGCCACTTCGTCTCCGTGCACCGGGTCCGCCGGAAACGCGGCGAACTGCGCGGCACCGACTTCGGCCGGCTGCTCGTCCTGGTCGGCGAGGACGCCGACTGCTATGCCGTCCTCGGTGAACTGCACACCTGCTTCACCCCGGTGATCTCCGAGTTCAAGGACTTCATCGCCGCCCCCAAGTTCAACCTGTACCAGTCGCTGCACACCGCCGTCGTCGGCCCCGAGGGCGCCGTCGCGGAAGTCCTCATCCGTACGCACCGGATGCACAAGGTCGCCGAGGCCGGCGTCGTCGCGCTGGGCAACCCGTACGCCCAGGACCACGCGGCCGCCCAGCACGCCGAGCCGTCCGACGAGCGTGCCGACCCGACCCGGCCCGGCTGGCTCTCCCGGCTGCTGGACTGGCAGGAGTCCGCCACCGACCCCGACACCTTCTGGACCACCCTGCGCGACGACCTCGCCCAGGACCGCGAGATCACCGTGTTCCGCACCGACGGCGGCACCCTCGGGCTGCCCGCCGGAGCCAGCTGCGTCGACGCCGCCTACGCGCAGTACGGCGACCGGGCCCACACCTCCATCGGGGCCCGGGTCAACGGCCGCCTCGCCACCCTGAGCACCGTCCTCAGCGACGGCGACACCGTGCAGCTGCTGCTCGCCCAGGACACCGCGTCCGGCCCCTCGCCGGACTGGCTCGACCATGTGCGCACCCCCGCCGCCCGGATCGCGATCACCGGCTGGCTCACCGACCACCCCGACGAGGCGAAGCCCACCCCCTCGATGATGAGGTCCGTGGACGCGGGCGCACCCGGCCCCGCCGACCCCGCACCGGAACGCGAAGCCCAGGTCACGGCACCGGCGCGCACCCGGTCCGGTCCCCGCTCCACGGGCGTCGTCGCCGAAGGGGCGGGCGGGCCGGTGCGCCTGGCCGGCTGCTGTACGCCGGTGCCCCCCGACGAGCTGACCGGCTTCGTCGTCCGCGGCGGCGCGGTCACCGTGCACCGCCGCGAGTGTCCCGCCGTGGCCGCCATGCAGGAGATCGGCCGCGCCCCGGTCGGGGCCCGCTGGGCGGACGCCGAGGGCCGGGAGTCCGACGCGGGCTGCCGGGTCACCCTCGTCGCCGAGTCCTTCGGCCGCCCCCGGCTCCTCGCCGACCTCACCGAGGCCATCGCCACCGCCGAGGCGGCGATCGTCTCCGCCACCGTGGAGCCGCCCAGTGAGCAGCGGGTCCGTCACACCTACACCCTCCAGCTCCCGGACGCGGCCGGCCTGCCCGCCCTGATGCGCGCCATGCGCGAGGTCGCCGGGGTCTACGACGTCAGCCGCGCCCAGCACCCGGCCCCGGCCGGCTGAGCCACGCCGTAAACCGCCCGTCCGGCAGCGGCCCGTCCCGGCCGGCCCGTCCCGGCCGGCCCAGTCGTGCTCCCCGCACGGGCGGGGCGTTCTCGTTCGGGTGGTGCGGCGCGCGGCTCCCCGGCCGGGCCGCCCCGCGCTGATAGCGGTAGTCCATGCCGCTCCTGACCCGCCGCCTGCGCGCCGCCCTGCTGGCGACCGCCTCGGCCACCCTCGTCGCCGCCACCCTGCCCGCCCCCGAGCCCCTGGGCATCGGCGACCGGCTCTTCCCGGAGCTGGGCAACCCCGGATACGACGTTCTCGCGTACGACATCGACCTCACGTACCACGGCGGCAACACCAAGCCCCTGGACGCCGTCACCAAGATCAGGGCCCGCACCACCGCCCCGCTGGACCGGATCAACCTCGACTTCGCCCGGGGCGCCGTCCGGGGCGTCGAGGTCAACGGACAGTCCGTCGACTTCGCCGCCAAGAACGAGGACCTCGTACTCCAGGCCCCCCGCCGCCTCCCCGCGGGCGTACCGCTGGACATCACCGTCCGGCACACCAGCGACCCGAGCGGGTCCGGCGACGACGGCGGCTGGGTCCGTACCGCCGACGGACTCGCCATGGCCAACCAGGCCGACGCCGCCCACCGCGTCTTCCCGAGCAACGACCACCCCTCGGACAAGGCGTATTTCACCTTCCGGATCACCGCCCCCGAGAAGCTGACGGCGGTGGCCGGCGGCCTGCCCGTGGGGAAGACCCGGCGCGGGGCCACGACCACCTGGACCTACCGCACCGAGCACCCCATGGCCACCGAGCTGGCCCAGGTCTCCATCGGCAGCTCCGCCGTCCTGCACCGCACCGGACCGCACGGACTGCCGGTGCGCGACGTCGTCCCGGCCGCCGACCGGAAGAATCTGGAGCCCTGGCTGAAGAAGACCCCGGCCCAGCTGGAGTGGATGGAGCAGCAGGTCGGCCGCTACCCCTTCGAGACGTACGGAGTGCTCGTCGCCGACAGCCCCATCGGCTTCGCCCTGGAGACCCAGACGCTCTCGCTGTTCGGCAAGTCGTTCTTCACCGAGCCCGGCTACCCGGAGTGGTACGTGGAATCGGTGATGATCCACGAGCTGGCCCACCAGTGGTTCGGCGACAGCGTCTCGCCCGCCAGCTGGTCCGACCTGTGGCTCAACGAAGGACACGCCAGCTGGTACGAGGCCCGGTACGCGGAGGAGAACGGCGGCGGAACCCTGGAGCGGCGGATGCGACAGGCGTACGAGCTCTCCGACGGCTGGCGCGCGGACGGCGGCCCTCCGGCGCACCCGGATGGACCGGCCCCGGGGCAGAAGCTCAGCCTGTTCCGGCCGGTCATGTACGACGGCAGCGCGCTGGTGCTCTACGCGCTGCGCCAGGAGATCGGCGAGGCCGCCTTCGACCGGCTGGAGCGCACCTGGGTCCGGGTGCACCGGGACTCCACGGCGACCACCGCGGACTTCACGCGGCTTGCCTCCGGTATCGCGGGCCGGGACCTGACCGCCTTCTTCGACGGCTGGCTGTACGGGAGGACGACCCCGCCGATGCCCGGGCACCCCGACTGGAGCAGCGCGAAACCCGCGTGACGGGCCCGGTGGGGCCGTGCCACTATCGACGCGTCGGCGCGGCGGACCGCACCGGGGTTCCCGGGAGGGAATCATCCGGGAAGATCACACGTTGTGACTGACGTAAAGACTTCTATCGACGTAAGGATCCAATGACCTCCTCTTCTTCCCTTCCCCAGGACGCGCAGGACGCGCAGAGCGCCACGGAGAACACCCCCGAGAGCCTCACCGAAAGCCTTCGGGCCGACGCCCTGATGGAAGAGGACGTCGCCTGGAGCCAGGAGATCGACGGAGCACGGGACGGCGATCAGCTGGACCGCTCCGAGCGTGCCGCGCTGCGACGCGTGGCCGGTCTCTCCACGGAGCTCGAGGACGTCACCGAGGTCGAGTACCGCCAGCTGCGCCTGGAGCGCGTGGTGCTGGTGGGCGTCTGGACCTCGGGGACGGTGCACGACGCGGAGATCTCCCTCGCGGAGCTCGCCGCACTCGCCGAGACGGCGGGCGCCCAGGTGCTCGACGCGGTGTACCAGCGGCGCGACAAGCCGGACCCGGCCACGTACATCGGCTCGGGCAAGGCGCTGGAGCTGCGGGACATCGTGCTCGAATCCGGCGCCGACACCGTCGTCTGCGACGGTGAGCTGAGCCCCGGCCAGCTGATCCATCTCGAAGACGTCGTCAAGGTGAAGGTGGTCGACCGGACCGCGCTGATCCTCGACATCTTCGCGCAGCACGCCAAGTCCCGAGAGGGCAAGGCGCAGGTCTCGCTCGCGCAGATGCAGTACATGCTGCCGCGACTGCGCGGCTGGGGCCAGTCGCTCTCCCGTCAGATGGGCGGCGGCGGTTCCAGCGGCGGTGGCGGCATGGCCACCCGTGGTCCCGGTGAGACCAAGATCGAGACGGACCGGCGACGGATCCGCGAGAAGATGGCGAAGATGCGCCGGGAGATCGCGGAGATGAAGACCGGCCGCGAGATCAAGCGCCAGGAGCGCAAGCGCAACAAGGTGCCCTCCGTCGCCATCGCCGGATACACCAACGCCGGCAAGTCCTCGCTCCTCAACCGCCTGACCGGGGCCGGTGTCCTGGTGGAGAACGCCCTGTTCGCCACCCTGGACCCGACCGTCCGCCGGGCCGAGACGCCGAGCGGCCGTATCTACACCCTGGCCGACACCGTCGGGTTCGTCCGGCATCTGCCGCACCACCTCGTCGAGGCGTTCCGCTCCACCATGGAGGAGGTCGGCGAGTCCGATCTCATCCTCCACGTGGTGGACGGCTCCCACCCGGTGCCGGAGGAGCAGCTCGCCGCGGTGCGCGAGGTCATCCGGGACGTCGGCGCGGTGAACGTACGCGAGATCGTCGTGATCAACAAGGCGGACGCGGCGGACCCCCTGGTCCTCCAGCGGCTGCTGCGCAACGAGAAGTACGCCATCGCGGTCTCGGCCAGGACCGGCGCCGGAATCGAGGAGCTGCTCGCGCTCATCGACGCCGAGCTGCCCCGGCCGTCCGTCGAGATCGAGGTGCTCGTGCCGTACATCCAGGGGGCTCTGGTCTCCCGGGTGCACGCCGAGGGCGAGGTGCTCTCCGAGGAGCACACCGCCGAGGGCACCCTGCTCAAGGCCCAGGTCCACGAGGAGCTGGCCGCCGAGCTCGGGACGTTCGTCCCCGTCGCGCACTGACGGCGGCCCGACCGCACGACAGCCGAAGGCGCGGCCCGAACTCTCCAGAGAGTTTGGGCCGGGCCTTCGGTGTGCAGTCGGAGAACCGGAGCTACTGCCCCGCGAACTTGTCGCTCATCATCGTGAAGGTGCGCCGGGCGTCCTCACCGAGCTGCGGACCGGCCAGCCAGCCCGAAGTGACCGGGCCGATCGAGGTGTTGGACACCAGCATCGACTTCCCGTCAGGACCGGCGACGAACCAGCCGCCGCCGGAGGAACCGCCGGTCATCGTGCAGCCGATGCGGTACATGGTCGGAGTGCCCGGGGCGATGGAGAGCCGGCCGGGACGGTCGACGCACTGGTGCATCAGCAGCCCGTCGTACGGCGGACCGGCCGGGTAGCCCCAGGCGCCCATGCCGCTGATCTGCCGCACCTCCGGAGCGTCGAAGGAGACCGGCAGCGCGTTGCCCACCGTCTCCTCCAGCGACTTCGTGCCCTTCTCGGGCTTCACGTGCAGGATCGCGTAGTCGTACGGCGCGCCCGCACCGCCCGTCGGGCCGCCCCCGGAGATCCACTCGCCGGAGGACGCGGCCCAGTCCGCCCAGTAGGTGCCGTAGGGGGCGATCTCCTGCGGCTGCGCGGTCCGCAGCTGCGCCGCGTTCTTGCCCTGGTCGTTGTACGAGGGCACGAAGACGATGTTGCGGTACCAGCCGCCGCCCGCGCCCGCGTGCACACAGTGTCCGGCGGTCCACACGAGGTTGGACTTCCCGGGGTTCTTCGGGTCCTTCACGACCGTGCCGGAGCAGACCATGGAGCCCTTGGGGGAGTCGAAGAAGACCTTGCCGACCGGGGCGGCGTGCCGGTGGTACGGGGTTTTCTCCGGCTTGGCCCGCACCGGCGCGGGCTCCGGGTCGCTGACGTCCTGACCGGCGGAGAGGTCACCGGCCGCCATCGTCTTGGCGGGCTCGTCGGCCGAGGCCATCCGGTCCGGCTTCCACAGGCCCTCGATGACCGGGTTGACGAAGTCCTCGGCCTTGCGGAGCCAGCTGCCCTTGTCCCAGTCCTTCCACCCCCCGTCCTTCCACTTCTCCGGGTCCACGCCGTGCTTCTCCAGGGCGTCGCCCAGATCACCGGGCAGGCCGGCGGCGGGGCCCTTGCCGGCCGCCCCGTCGGTGGCCGACGGCTTGGCGGCGGAGGCGGCGTCCTCGTCCGGGCCGCAGGCCGTGGCCGTCAGTGTGAGCGCCGCGACGAGGCCGGTGGCGGCCAGCAGCGGACGTATCGATCGCATGGAAGAGATCCCCCTGAACAGCTGAGTCGTACGGTGGCGCGCGTGCGCGCGATGCGCGGAAGTGCGGTGGTGCGCGGGCGCGGTCGTGCATTCTGTCATGTGCTTGTCATGCCAGGCGCCGGAGCCGGCCGCCGGTCGTCCGTGGCCCCCGGCAGTCGACTGCCGGGGGCCACGGACGTACACGCTGCTGCGGGTTCTACTGACCCGCGTACTTCTCACTCACCGCGCGGTAGACGCCCTCGGCCTCCTTGCCGAGCCGCGGACCGGCCAGCCAGCCCGCCGTGACCGGGCCGATCGAGGTGTTCGAGACCAGGGCGGGCTTGCCGTCCTGCCCGGCCGCCACCCAGCCGCCGCCGGAGGAGCCACCGGTCATCGTGCAGCCGATGCGGTACATCGTGGGCTGGTCCTGGAAGACGGAGAGCCGGCCCGGCTTGTCCTTGCACTGGAGCAGCTTCTGACCGTCGAACGGCGGCGCGGCCGGGTAGCCCGTGGCCGTCATGTCGGCGATCTGCGGCACGGCCGGGGCGTTGAACTCCACCGGCAGCGCCGAACCGACCGTCTCCTCCAGCGACTTGCCGCCCGCGCCCTTCTCCGGCGTCACGTGCAGCACCGCGAAGTCGTACGGGGCGCCCTGGCCGCCGACCGCCGCGCCCTGCTCGATCCACTGCTCGGAGGTCTGGGCCCACTGGCCCCACCACACACCGTACGGAGCGATCTTCTCCTTGGGCGCGGTCTCCAGCTGGTCCAGCGACAGACCGTCGTTGTTGTACGCCGGGACGAAGGCGATGTTGCGGTACCAGCCGCCCTTCTTGCCCGCGTGCACACAGTGCCCGGCGGTCCACACCATGTTGGACTTGCCGGGGTTCGCCGGGTCCTTCACCACGGTCGCGGAACAGACCATCGAGCCCTGCGGGCCGTCGAAGAGCAGCTTCCCGGACTCCGGGGCGTTGTCGTGGTACGGCGTCGCGACACCGGCGGCCTGGACCGGGGCCGGCGTCGGGTCCGTCACACCGTCGTCGCCCGAGATGTCGTTGTCGACCGGGTTCTCCGGAGGCTTGTCGGCCTCCCGCATCCGGTCCGGGTCCCACAGTCCGTCGATGATCGGGTTGACGAAGTCCTTGGCCTCACGCAGCCACTTGTCCTTGTCCCAGTTCTTCCACTCACCGTCCCGCCACTTGTCGGGGTCGATCCCGTGCTCCTTGAGACGGTTCTTGAGGTCGTCCGGAATCGTGACCTTGCCGTCGGACGACTGCTCGGCGGAGGCGCTGGGCGTGGAGCCCGCGTTGTCCTCCCCCGGGCCACAGGCGGTGGCGGTGAGTGCCAGCACGGCGGCGACGGCGGTCGCGGCGAGCGCGGAGGAGGGCATGCGCCGTGCGCGCCTCCCGCGCCGTGCGGTATCGGTCGGGCGAATGGGTCGCATCTCGTGATCCCCCTGGGACTTCGTCACTCGGTACTCGTGCTGTATTGCGGACACTTCGGGCGCCGGAGCAGGTGCTTCCGCGCCGCTGTGCGGCCCCCACTATGCCGGTGCCGATGGTGACGGTACGCGGCAGGTCCGCGGTTCCGTCGCCGCGAGGATGTTCCGATTTACCCGTGATCCATCGCGGACGGCGTCGTTGGTACGTACGGGGGACACCAGGACAGCGTTCACGCCCTTGGTGCGTCCGCGCGAAAACGTACCGACGTGCAACGCAACTGTTACCGCAGGAGGATCAAGAGTCGTGTCCGTGACCGAACCCGCACCGGTGGCGCCGCCCTCCGCGCACGAAGGCATCCTCCGCCGCCAGTCCCTGCGCGAATCGGCGGCCCGCACCTACGCGCGGTCCCTGCCGATCGTCCCGGTGCGCGCCCGCGGGCTCACCATCGAGGGCGCGGACGGACGGCGCTATCTGGACTGCCTGTCGGGAGCCGGCACCCTGGCGCTCGGGCACAACCACCCCGTCGTGCTCGAAGCCATCCGGAAGGTCATCGACTCCGGCGCGCCCCTGCACGTGCTGGACCTCGCCACCCCGGTCAAGGACGCCTTCACCACCGAGCTGTTCGCCACCCTGCCGCGGGAGTTCGCCGACAACGCCCGCATCCAGTTCTGCGGCCCGGCCGGCACGGACGCCGTCGAGGCCGCCTTCAAACTGGTCCGCGCCGCGACCGGCCGCACCGGCCTGCTGACCTTCACCGGCGCCTACCACGGCATGACGGCCGGCGCCCTGGAGGCTTCCGGCGGCGCCACCGACGTACGGGTCACCCGGCTGCCCTTCCCGCAGGACTACCGCTGCCCGTTCGGGACCGGCGGCGAGCAGGGCGCCGCGCTCGCCGCCCGCTGGACCGAACACCTCCTGGACGACCGCAAGGGCGGAGTGCCGACCCCGGCCGGAATGATCGTGGAGCCGGTCCAGGGCGAGGGCGGCGTCAACCCCGCCCCGGACGCCTGGCTGCGCCGCATGCGCCGGATCACCGCGGACCGCTCCATTCCACTCATCGCCGACGAGGTGCAGACCGGGGTCGGCAGGACCGGCGCCTTCTGGGCCGTCGAGCACAGCGGCATCGTCCCCGACGTCATGGTCCTCTCCAAGGCGATCGGCGGTTCCCTGCCCCTCGCGGTGATCGTCTACCGCGCTGAGCTGGATCTTTGGCAGCCGGGCGCGCACGCGGGTACGTTTCGTGGCAACCAGCTCGCCATGGCGGCGGGCGCGGCCACGCTCGCGTACGTCAGGGAGAATCAACTGGCGGACCGCGCGGCGGTCCTGGGGGCCCGGATGCTCGCCCGCCTGACGGAGTTGCGGGCGCACCACCCGGGCATCGGTGACGTACGGGGGCGGGGACTGATGATCGGCCTGGAGCTGGTGGATCCCGAGAGCGCGCCCCTGCCCGCCGAAGCCGGCGACCCCGCCCCGGCCCCGCCGCCCGACCCGGCCCTCGCCCTCGCCGTCCAGCAGGAATGCCTGCGGCGCGGCCTCATCGTCGAACTGGGCGGCCGGCACGACGCCGTGGTCCGCCTCCTGCCGCCCCTCACCCTCACCGACGAGCAGGCGAGTGCCGTCGTCGACCGTCTCGCCGACGCGCTGGCAGCCGCGACACGCTCCCCGCACCGTCGGACCACCGCCGGGCCGACCACCTGAGCCCGGAATCCCCACAAGGAAGAACGCCGTGAACCCCACCCCCGCGTCCGAGGCCGACGGCCCCGGTACCCCCCAGCACCGAGGGCAGGACGGACCGGCCGCCCCCGGCACGGTCGAGGCGACGACGGTGCCCCGCCAGAAAACCGCCCACCACGGCGACCCGAACCTCCCCTCGTACGAGCCGGGTTCGGGCCCCGACGCACCGGAGGGCCGGGACCAGGACCGGGAGCCCGACGCGCTCGACGACCCGGACCCGCTGCGGGCCGCCGACGCGGCGGGCACGGAGAACCTGCTGCGCTGCTGGACCCGGGAGACCGACCTGCCCCGCCCCGAAGGCGACACGCTGCGCATCGCCTTCCCCGCCAGCGGCACCGCCCTCCTCGTCCCCGTGCGCTACTGGTCCGCCACCGGAGCCCACCGCTTCGGCGCACCCGTCCTGGAGAACGCCCCCGCCGACGCCCCGCCCGCCGACGCCGCCACCGTCGCCGTCCTCATCGGCCGCGAGGGCGGCGAGAGCGGCGCGGGCGATCTGGTCGGCCGGGTCGCCGACTCCGTACGCCACACCGCCGGCTTCATCGAGCAGCGCCGGCGCAGCCCGGCGGACCCCGTCGAGGCCGACCTCTTCCTCACCGCCGAACAGTCCCTGCTGCTCGGCCACCCCCTCCACCCCACGCCCAAGAGCCGCGAAGGCCTCTCCGAATCGGAGTCCCGCCGCTATTCGCCCGAGCTCCACGGCTCCTTCCCGCTCCACTGGTTCGCCGTCGACCGGTCGCTGATCGCCACCGACTCCGCCTGGACCGAGGGCGGTCCGGCCAGCGCCGAGGAACTGCTCGCCCCGCACGCCGAAGGGCTGACCCTGCCTCCGGGCACCGTCGCCGTCCCCGTACACCCCTGGCAGGCCGCCGACCTGCTCCACCGCCCCCAGGTCCAAGCCCTCGCCGCCACCGGCCTGCTGCACGACCTCGGCCCGCACGGCGAGCACTGGCACCCCACCTCCTCCATCCGCACCGTGCACCGGCCCGGGGCGCGGGTGATGCTCAAGCTCTCCCTCGGCGTACGCATCACCAACTCCCGCCGGGAGAACCTCCGCAAGGAGCTGCACCGGGGCGTCGAGGTCCACCGCCTCCTGTCGACCGGACTCGCCGAACGCTGGCAGCGGGAGCACCCCGGCTTCGACATCGTCCGGGACCCCGCCTGGCTCGCCGTCGACGACCCCGAGGGCGCACCCGTCACCGGGCTCGACGTGATGCTCCGTCACAACCCCTTCGGCCCGGGTGACGACGCCGCCTGCATCGCGGGGCTCACCGCCGAGCGCCCCCGGCCCGGCCGGACCGGCATGCGCTCCCGGCTCGCCGAGGTCGTCTCCCGGCTGGCCGCCCGCACCGGCCGCTCCACCACCGGCGTCTCCGCCGAGTGGTTCCGGCGCTATCTGCACCACGTCGTGCGCCCCGTGCTCTGGCTCGACGCCCACGGCGGAGTCGCGCTCGAAGCCCACCAGCAGAACACCCTCGTCCTGCTCGACCCGGACGGCTGGCCCGTCGGCGGCCGCTACCGGGACAACCAGGGCTACTACTTCCGCGACTCCCGCCGTGCCGAGCTGGAACAGCGGCTTCCCGGCATCGGAGCCGTCAGCGACACCTTCGTCTCCGACCCGGTCACCGACGAGCGGTTCGCCTACTACCTCGGCATCAACAACGTCCTCGGTCTGATCGGGGCGTTCGGGGCCCAGCGCCTGGCCGACGAACAGGAACTCCTCACCGTCCTGCGCCAATTCCTCACCGAGACCGCGGAACTGGGCTCGCCACTGCCCGCGTATCTCCTTCAGAACCGCCAACTGCGCTGCAAGGCCAACCTGCTGACCCGGCTGCACGGCCTCGACGAGCTGGTCGGACCGGTCGACACCCAGTCCGTCTACGTCACGATCGCCAACCCGCTGCACAGCTGAGCACCCGCACCAGGCAGACTCCGAGCGCACCCGTTCCGGAGCAGCCCACCGACCGCACCCGGTCCAGAGAGGAGAGCGCCACCGTGCCTCCCGCCGACGCCTCAGCGGAACCCGGCGCCGCACCGGCCGACCACGGCTCCGCCGAACGGTCCGGCAGCGGCGCGGGCGAGCGCAACGCCGCCGAGGACACCCTCGACCTGAAGCTCACCGAGGAACTCCTCGCCCTGATCGCCGAGGAGCGGAACACCGGCGCGGACCGGGCCCGGGACCGGGTGCCCCAGGAGCTGCTGGGCGACCCGGGGGCCTGGCCGCCCGCGACCACGCCGGCGGGAGAGTTCGCGCTCCTGCCCGTCCGGCCGGAGCGCGATCTCCCCGTCCTCAGCCGCTGGATGAACGACCCCGCCGTGGCGGCCTTCTGGGAGCTCGCCGGACCGGAGTCCGTCACCGCCGACCACCTCAGGCCCCAGCTCGAAGGGGACGGACGCAGCATCCCCTGCCTCGGTGTGCTCGACGGCACGCCCATGAGCTACTGGGAGATCTACCGCGCCGACCTCGACCCCCTGGCCCGCCACTACCCGGCCCGCCCGCACGACACCGGTATCCACCTCCTCATCGGGGGCGTGAACAACCGTGGCCGGGGCGTGGGAACCACCCTGCTCCGCGCCGTCGCCGACCTCGTCCTGGACAACCTTCCGCGGTGCGGGCGGGTCGTCGCCGAGCCGGACCTGCGCAACACCCCATCCGTATCCGCGTTCCTCAGCGCCGGTTTCCGCTTCTCCGCCGAAGTGGATCTCCCCGACAAACGCGCCGCGCTGATGATCCGCGACCGAACGTACCGAGCCCAGCTGTGACTTACTCGCCGCACTTTCCACACCGCTCGAACCTCATAGGTTCCATCCGGAGGAGTCCCCGTGCCGACATATCCCGCGAGCCGTGATTCAGCCGAGTCCCCGCAGCTGTTCAGCCCTCCGGAGCTGAACCGGCAGATCTGGGACCGGGCCGCAGCACGGCTCCTCGCCAAGATGCTCGGCGAGTTCGCCTACGAGAAGATCATCGAGCCGGTCCCGGGGCCCGGGGCCGACGGATTCCACCGGCTGACCCTCGACGACGGGGGAGTGCTCGCCTTCACCGCCCGGCGCGGCGTCTACGGCAGCTGGCGCGTCGACCCCGACTCGATCGAGATCACCGCGCAGCCCCCGGCCGCCCACGCCAACGGCACCCCGGCCGCCTCGACCACCGACGCGCAGTCCAACGGCTCACCGGCCACCACCGGATCCGTCGACGCAGCGTCCAACGGCTCCGCCACCGTCACCGGACCCCGGCCGTTCCGCGACCCGCTGACGTTCCTCACCCGGGCCCGGAGCCTCCTCGGACTCGACGGCACGACGCTCGGCCACCTCATCCGCGAGCTGACCCGGACCCTGGCCGCCGACGCCCGGCTCGACCACACCGCGCTCACCGCGGACCGGCTCGCCGCCCTGGACTACGCGGAGCTGGAAGGCCACCAGACCGGCCACCCCTGGCTGGTGGCGAGCAAGGGCCGGCTCGGCTTCTCCGCCGCCGACGCCGCCCGCTTCACCCCCGAGACCCGCAGCCCGCTCCGGCTGCCGTGGATCGCGGTCAGCACCCGCATCGCGCAGTACCGGGGCGTGGGCCGCCTCACCGCCCCCGACCGGCTGTACGCCGGTGAGCTCGACCAGGACGTCCAGGACGCCTTCGCCGAAGAGCTGCGGAGCCGGGGACACGACCCGCGGGACTATCTCTACCTCCCCGTGCACCCCTGGCAGTGGGACGAGTGGGTCGTGCCGCTCTTCGCCCCGGCCATCGCCGACGGCGACATCGTGGCCCTGCACACCGACGGCGACGCCCGCCTCCCGCAGCAGTCCATCCGCACCTTCGCCAACGTGGAACGGCCCGAGCGGCACACCGTGAAGCTCCCGCTCTCCATCCTCAACACCCTGGTCTGGCGCGGCCTGCCGACCGAGCGGACCCTCGCCGCCCCCGCGGTCACCGCCTGGGTCCAGGGGCTGTGCGAGGACGACCCGTTCCTGCGCGACACCTGCCGGGTCGTCCTCCTCGGCGAGGTCGCCTCCGTCGCCGTCGAACATCCGCTGTACGACCACCTCCCCGAAGCGCCCTACCAGTACAAGGAACTTCTCGGCGCGATCTGGCGGGAGCCCCTGCCGCCCCGCCTCGCCCCGGGCGAACGCGCCCGCACGCTCGCCTCGCTCCTTCATACGGACCCGGCGGGCCGCGCGTTCACCGCCGAGCTGGTCGAGCGCTCCGGACTCTCCCCGGACGCCTGGCTCAAGCGGCTCTTCGCCGCCCTGCTGCCACCCCTGCTGCACTTCCTCTACCGCTACGGCACCGTCTTCTCCCCGCACGGCGAGAACGCCATCGTCGTGTTCGACGAGAACGACGTGCCCGTACGGCTCGCGATCAAGGACTTCGTCGACGACGTCAACGTCAGCGCCCGTCCGCTGCCGGAGCACGACACGATGCCCGAGGAGGTGCGGGCCGTCCTCCTCACCGAGGAGCCGTCCTTCCTCACCCAGTTCATCCACTCCGGACTCTTCGTGGGCGTCTTCCGCTATCTGTCCCCGCTGTGCGAGGAGCAGCTCGGCGTCTCCGAGGACACCTTCTGGTCACTCGTCCGGGCGGAGATCGTGCGCCACCACGCGCGCTTCCCGGAACTGAAGGAGCGGTTCGAGCTGTTCGACATGCTCACTCCGGAGATCGAACGCCTCTGTCTGAACCGCAACCGTCTGCATGTCGACGGCTACCGGGACCGGGCCAGCCGCCCGCACGCGGCGATCCACGGCACGGTCCCCAACCCGTTGCACCCCTCCGCCCGCGTCCGGGAGTGAGCGCCGTTGTCAGTGGTGCGCCGTAGGGTGGTCGGGCTATGACGAAGCCATCCCTCCCCGAGCTCCTGCACGCCGCCGTCACCGCCGTCGGCGGTACGGAAAGGCCCGGCCAGGTCACCATGGCCGAGGCCGTCGCCGAGGCCGTCGACGACCAATCCCACCTGCTCGTCCAGGCCGGCACCGGTACGGGCAAGTCGCTCGGCTATCTGGTGCCGGCCCTGGCGCACGGGGAGCGGGTCGTCGTGGCCACGGCCACCCTCGCCCTCCAGCGCCAGCTCGTGGAGCGTGATCTTCCGCGTACGGTCGACTCGCTGCATCCGCTGCTGCGCCGGCGTCCGCAGTTCGCCATGCTCAAGGGCCGGTCGAACTACCTCTGTCTGCACCGGCTCCACGAAGGGGTTCCGCAGGACGAGGAGGAGGGGCTCTTCGACCAGTTCGAGGCGGCGGCCCCGTCCAGCAAGCTGGGGCAGGACCTGCTGCGGCTGCGGGACTGGTCGGACGAGACGGAGACGGGCGACCGGGACGATCTGGCCCCTGGCGTCTCGGACCGGGCCTGGGCGCAGATCTCGGTCTCCTCGCGCGAGTGCCTGGGCGCGACGAAGTGCGCGTATGGCGCGGAGTGCTTCGCCGAGGCGGCCCGTGAGCGCGCGAAGCTCGCGGACGTGGTCGTCACCAACCACGCGCTGCTCGCGATCGACGCCATCGAGGGCGCGCCGGTGCTGCCCTCGCACGAGGTGCTGATCGTCGACGAGGCCCATGAGCTGGTCTCGCGGGTCACCGGCGTCGCCACCGGCGAGCTCACCCCGGCCCAGGTCAACCGCGCGGTCCGGCGGGCGGCGAAGCTGGTAAACGAGAAGGCCGCCGACGCCCTCCAGACCGCGGCGGAGGGCTTCGAGCGGGTCATGGAGCTGGCGCTCCCGGGCCGTCTCGAAGAGGTGCCCGAGGACCTCGGGTACGCACTGATGGCGCTGCGCGACGCGGCGCGCACGGTGATCTCCGCGATCGGCGCCACCCGGGACAAGTCCGTCGAGGACGAGAACGCCGTACGCAAGCAGGCCCTGGCCTCGGTCGAGTCGATCCACGGTGTCGCCGAGCGCATCACCCAGGGTTCCGAGTACGACGTCGTCTGGTACGAGCAGCACGACCGGTTCGGAGCCTCCGTCCGGGTCGCCCCGCTCTCCGTCTCCGGGCTGCTGCGCGAGAAGCTCTTCGCCGAGCGGTCCGTGGTGCTGACCTCGGCCACCCTCAAGCTCGGCGGGGACTTCAACGGCGTGGGCGCGTCCCTCGGGCTGGCCCCCGAGGGCACGGCGGGCGAGGACGTCCCGCAGTGGAAGGGGCTGGACGTCGGATCCCCGTTCGACTATCCGAAGCAGGGCATCCTCTATGTCGCCCGGCATCTGAACACCCCGGGGCGCGAGGGATCGCGTACGGACATGCTGGACGAGCTCGCCGAGCTGGTGGAGGCGGCCGGCGGCCGCACGCTTGGGCTGTTCTCCTCGATGCGCGGGGCCAAGGCGGCCGCCGAGGAGCTGCGCGGCCGCATGGACCGGCCGATCCTGCTCCAGGGCGAGGAGACGCTCGGCGAGCTGATCAAGAACTTCGCGGCCGACCCGGAGACCTGCCTCTTCGGCACCCTGTCGCTCTGGCAGGGCGTCGATGTCCCGGGGCCGAGCTGTCAGCTGGTGGTGATGGACCGGATCCCGTTCCCCCGGCCGGACGATCCGCTGATGAGCGCTCGGCAGAAGGCGGTCGAGGAGGCGGGCGGCAACGGCTTCATGGCGGTGGCGGCGACGCATGCCGCCCTGCTGATGGCCCAGGGCGCGGGCCGGCTGGTCCGGGCCACCGGCGACAAGGGTGTCGTCGCCGTGCTGGACCCGAGGCTGGCCAACGCGCGGTACGGAAGCTATCTGCGCGCCTCGCTGCCGGACTTCTGGTACACCACAGACCGGAACCAGGCGCGCCGCTCACTGGCCGCCATCGACGCCAAGGCCAAGGCGGACAAGGCATAGGACGGGAGGGGCGGTCCCGGGGCAAGGCAAAGCCCCGGGACCGACGTCATGATCGACGTCCTAGGCAGAGATCCCGGGGCGAACAGGCCGTGACCGACGCTTCCGTTTCCTCAGACCCGGCGCAGCACCGCCACCACCTTGCCCAGGATGGTCGCCTCGTCGCCGGGGATCGGCTGGTACGCGGCGTTGTGAGGGAGCAGCCATACGTGACCGTCCTCCCGGCGGAAGCGCTTGACCGTCGCCTCGCCGTCGAGCATGGCGGCGACGATGTCACCGTTCTCCGCGACGGGCTGGCGGCGGACGGTGACCCAGTCGCCGTCGCAGATCGCGGCTTCGATCATCGAGTCGCCGACGACCTTCAGGACGAACAGCTCACCGTCGCCGACGAGCTGGCGGGGGAGCGGGAAGACGTCCTCGACGGACTCCTCCGCGAGGATCGGGCCACCGGCGGCGATCCGCCCCACCAGCGGCACATAGGACGCGGCGGGCTTGCCCGTCGTGTCGGTCGGCTGGGTGCTGGGCTGGTCGGAGCCGCGCACCTCGTAGGCGCGGGGCCGGTGCGGGTCCCGGCGCAGGAATCCCTTGCGCTCCAGGGCCATCAGCTGATGGGCGACGGACGAGGTGCTGGACAGGCCCACCGCCTGACCGATCTCCCGCATGGAGGGCGGGTATCCACGCCGCTGCACGGAGTCGCGGATGACTTCGATGACCCGCCGTTGCCGGTCGGTGAGCCCCGAGCTGTCCGCCCGGATACCGGGAGGCCTGCCGGGCATGGAGCGTCCCGGGCGTGCGGGCTCGGGCCCGTCCGTGTTCGTGACTGAGTCATTCATGGCATGCACCGGCTCAAGTCGGCTCTGGGAGCGGTGGTCCCGGGCGGTGATGGTGGCACTGTCTGCGGTGGTGGTCACGTCGGCCCCTCTCGAATGTTCTCCCTAGCTGGACAACGGTAGTAGCTTTCGAAAGGTTGCGCCAAACACACGTTCGAGTGAAAAACGAATAAAGGGGTGCCGCCGTGCTACCGACAGGTGTATGAGCGGCGGTTCGGCGACCGCGCGCAGTCCCCGCGGGGGGCGACGCGCGGCCCGTGTGAAGGTCGCGGGCACCCTCCGCACAGGCGCTGTCGCGCTCCCGGCCCAAGTCTTTCATCCGGACCTGTGCGTCGGAGCCCCGGCGGCTCGGCGGCCCCGCGTTTCCCGTACCCTCTTCTCTGGCTCACGCTCCCCCCGAGCGGCCTCCGAGCGAGGTCCGGCGCGCGACACGCGATAGGGCCGAAAACGCGACTCAACCCTAGATCTAGTGGTTGGATTGCTCCAGTCACCCAGAAGTTGTGGTCTCGGTTCAACCGCGCCGTGGTCATCGCCTATGCTGGGGACTGCTTCCAGGGGCCCGACAAGGGCCCTGAAGAGGCTATTCAGTCGTGCGTGTGAAGGAGGGTTGGGAGCCATGCACTGCCCCTTCTGCAGGCACCCCGACAGCAGGGTCGTCGACAGTCGCACCACCGACGACGGGACGTCGATCCGTCGCCGCCGGCAGTGCCCCGACTGTTCCCGCCGTTTCACCACGGTGGAGACCTGCTCGCTGATGGTGGTCAAGCGCAGCGGCGTGACCGAACCCTTCAGCCGCACCAAGGTCATCTCCGGCGTCCGCAAGGCATGCCAGGGGCGACCCGTCACGGAGGACGCCCTCGCCAAGCTCGGCCAGCGGGTCGAGGAGGCGGTGCGCGCCACCGGCAGCGCCGAGCTGACCACCCACGACGTGGGACTGGCCATCCTCGGCCCCCTGCAGGAACTCGACCTCGTCGCGTACCTGCGTTTCGCGTCCGTGTACCGGGCGTTCGATTCCCTGGAAGACTTCGAGGCCGCCATCGTGGAACTGCGTGCGCAGCGGCCTTCCGCAGAGGACTGCGGGAGCGGCGAGACCCTTGAGGTCCCCGCGCCCGCCATTGCCGCCGACTGAGAGCGGTACCCGCCCGGGACGCCCGTGCCCGCAGACGTGACTCTGCGGACCGGCGGCAGGGCGACATGAGATGTGCTTCCGGCTGCCGAGTGCGGCTTCCGGAGCATCGGACACACATTGTGCCTGGGAAGATCTGGGCACTTCAGGGCGTTTTCGCCCACATATGGGAGGCGGCATGACAGAGACGGCGAGCGGCCCGGCACGAGGTTCCCGTACCAAGGGCGCCAAGGCGAGCAAGGGTCTGCGTATCGAGCGCATCCACACCAACCCCGGCGTGCACCCGTACGACGAGGTGGCGTGGGAGCGCCGGGACGTCGTCATGACCAATTGGCGCGACGGCTCGATCAACTTCGAGCAGCGTGGCGTCGAGTTCCCCGACTTCTGGTCGGTGAACGCGGTCAACATCGTCACCAGCAAGTACTTCCGCGGAGCTGTCGGCACGCCGCAGCGCGAGACCGGTCTCAAGCAGCTGATCGACCGGATCGTGAAGACGTACCGCAAGGCCGGTGAGGAGAACAACTACTTCGCCTCTCCCGCGGACGCCGAGATCTTCGAGCACGAGCTGGCCTACGCCCTCCTGCACCAGGTCTTCAGCTTCAACTCCCCGGTCTGGTTCAACGTCGGCACGCCCCAGCCGCAGCAGGTCTCCGCCTGCTTCATCCTGGCCGTCGACGACTCCATGGAGTCGATCCTCGACTGGTACAAGGAAGAGGGCATGATCTTCAAGGGCGGCTCCGGAGCCGGCCTGAACCTCTCCCGTATCCGCTCCTCCAAGGAGCTCCTCTCCTCCGGCGGCAACGCCTCGGGACCGGTCTCGTTCATGCGCGGCGCCGACGCGTCCGCCGGAACGATCAAGTCGGGCGGCGCCACCCGCCGCGCGGCCAAGATGGTCATTCTCGACGTCGACCACCCCGACATCGAGAACTTCATCGAGACCAAGGTCAAGGAGGAGGAGAAGATCCGCGCCCTGCGCGACGCGGGCTTCGACATGGACCTGGGCGGCGACGACATCACGTCCGTCCAGTACCAGAACGCCAACAACTCGGTCCGCGTGAACGACGAGTTCATGAAGGCCGTCGAGACGGGCGGCAAGTTCGGGCTGCGCGCCCGGATGACCGGTGACGTCATCGAAGAGGTCGAGGCCAAGTCCCTCTTCCGCAAGATGGCCGAGGCCGCCTGGGCGTGCGCCGACCCGGGCATCCAGTACGACGACACCATCAACGCCTGGCACACCTGCCCGGAGTCCGGCCGGATCAACGGCTCGAACCCGTGCAGCGAGTACATGCACCTGGACAACACCTCGTGCAACCTCGCCTCGCTGAACCTGATGAAGTTCCTCAAGGACGACGGCCTGGGCAACCAGTCCTTCGAGTCCGAGCGCTTCGCCAAGGTCGTCGAGCTGGTCATCACCGCGATGGACATCTCGATCTGCTTCGCGGACTTCCCCACGCAGAAGATCGGCGAGAACACCCGCGCCTACCGTCAGCTGGGCATCGGCTACGCCAACCTCGGCGCCCTGCTGATGGCGACCGGTCACGCGTACGACAGCGACGGCGGCCGCGCCCTGGCCGGCGCCATCACCTCGCTGATGACCGGCACCTCCTACCGCCGCTCCGCCGAACTGGCCGCGGTCGTCGGCCCGTACGACGGCTACGCCCGCAACGCCCAGCCGCACCAGCGCGTCATGAAGCAGCACTCCGACGCCAACGCCAAGGCCGTCCACGTCGACGACCTCGACTCGCCGGTCTGGGCCGCCGCGACGGAGGCCTGGCAGGACGTGATCCGGCTCGGCGCGAAGAACGGTTTCCGTAACGCGCAGGCCTCGGTCATCGCGCCCACCGGCACCATCGGTCTCGCGATGTCCTGCGACACCACCGGTCTGGAGCCCGACCTCGCCCTGGTCAAGTTCAAGAAGCTGGTCGGCGGCGGCTCGATGCAGATCGTCAACGGCACGGTGCCGCAGGCGCTGCGCCGTCTCGGCTACCAGCCGGAGCAGATCGAGGCGATCGTCGCCCACATCGCCGAGAACGGCAACGTGGTCGACGCCCCCGGCCTGAAGACCGAGCACTACAGCGTCTTCGACTGCGCCATGGGCGAGCGTTCCATCTCCGCGATGGGCCACGTCCGGATGATGGCGGCCATCCAGCCGTGGATCTCCGGCGCGCTCTCCAAGACGGTCAACCTCCCCGAGACGGCCACCGTCGAGGACGTCGAAGAGGTCTACTTCGAGGCGTGGAAGATGGGCGTCAAGGCGCTCGCGATCTACCGCGACAACTGCAAGGTCGGCCAGCCCCTCTCCGCCAAGACCAAGGACAAGGAGAAGGAAGAGGTCACCGCGAAGGCCGAGGAGACCATCCGTACGGCGGTCGAGAAGGTCGTCGAGTACCGCCCGGTCCGCAAGCGCCTCCCCAAGGGCCGTCCCGGCATCACCACCTCCTTCACGGTGGGCGGCGCCGAGGGCTACATGACCGCCAACTCCTACCCGGACGACGGTCTCGGCGAGGTCTTCCTGAAGATGTCCAAGCAGGGCTCGACCCTCGCGGGCATGATGGACGCCTTCTCCATCGCCGTCTCGGTCGGTCTGCAGTACGGCGTCCCGCTGGAGACGTACGTCTCGAAGTTCACCAACATGCGCTTCGAGCCGGCCGGCATGACGGACGACCCGGACGTGCGGATGGCGCAGTCGATCGTCGACTACATCTTCCGTCGCCTGGCGCTCGACTTCCTGCCCTTCGAGACCCGCTCGGCCCTCGGCATCCACTCCGCCGAGGAGCGTCAGCGCCACCTGGACACCGGCAGTTACGAGCCGTCGTTCGAGGCGGACGGTCTGGACGCGGACAGCCTGGCCCAGTCGGCCCCGGCCCACGCCGAGCCCCTGAAGGTGGTGGCGGCTCCCCAGGAGTCCGCCGCGAAGCCCGCGCCGAAGACGGCGCACACCTCGGCCGAACTGGTCGAGATGCAGCTCGGCATCAGCGCCGACGCCCCGCTCTGCTTCTCCTGCGGTACGAAGATGCAGCGCGCCGGCTCCTGCTACATCTGCGAGGGCTGCGGCTCGACGAGCGGCTGCAGCTGAGGTCGTGCGGGGCCGCGTAGGGCTTAGCTGACCCGCGGCTCACGAAGGGGGACCGGCCACTGGCCGGTCCCCCTTCGGCATGCCCCCGGGTTGTCCGGAACTGACCGTTGTCAGCCCTCGCCGGCCCGGCTTCCCATCACCGCGATGAACCCGTCGGGATCGCCGTCGAACCCGCGCACCGCCGACCGGAACACCCAGGGCCCGGCGTCCTCGCGGACGAACTCCCCGATCACCGCCGCGGTCGCCCACGCCACGCCGGAGAAGTCGGTCTCGGCCAGGACCGTGTAGCCCTCGCCGATCTCCATCGCCGTGCTTCCTATGGCGCCGAAGGTCTTGTGGCCGTCGCGCTGCTGGATGGCGACACCGACCACCACCCGCCCGTACCGGTCCGCCAGCCGGTTCAGCTCGATGGTCATGATCTCGTCGAAGCCGAACCCCTGGCCGGTGCGGCTGTCGCGGTTCAGCGTGATGGTGCCGTCCGGTGAGCGGCTGTCGAAGTGCACCAGGTACGCGGGTGCGCCGTACGGGTCGTCGACCGGGTAGGTGGCCGCGATGATGTCGAGGTCGTTGGCCGCCGCCCCGAGCGGACTGGGGTTCCATTTGACCCGCACTTCGATCTTTTCGATGTCCTTGTTCGGAGTGCTCAAGGGGCTTCCCTCCCGGCCGACGGCCCACGGACCGTTCTCATCACCCGATACACGATTGACCCGATCATGTACGGAACCGCCGGGCTGAACCAACTGTCCCGGAACCGGACGGCGGATTCGGGCCACCCACCGGTACCGTGACCGGCGCCACGTTCCGCGCCGTACGATGGCGCGGTGCTGGTGAAGTGGATTCGCTGTTCCGTGGTGGACCGTCATGGTTTCGAACGGGGACAGCGGAAGTGGGCGGGGCTGCTCGGCGAGCCGGGGTTCAGAGGGCAGAGCGGCGGGTGGAGCCGAACGCGCCCCGACGTCGCCCATGTCTTCGCCTTCTGGGAGAACCGCGTCTTCTACGACTCCTTCATGGCCCGCGGGCACGACCGGCTGGCAGCCGGGCAGTCGGGCATGTTCCGCGATATGCAGGTCACCCTCTTCGAGCGCCGCTTCGACGTGAAGACGGGCTTCGAGCCCCACTTCGCGGAGGCGGACGTCGTCAGGGTCGCGCACAGCCGGGTGCACGAGGAGCGCGCCGAGCACTTCGTCCTGATGCAGAAGCAGGTGTGGAATCCCGCCATGGCCGGATCGCCCGGCATGCTGCGCGGTGTGTTCGGAGAGGCGCCCGGCAACGAGTTCCTGGCGCTGTCCCTGTGGAAGTCGAGCGCCGAACGCGGCAAGTACCGCGCGGCGGGGGCCGAGCGGCTGGCGGCCCGCGCGGAGACCGAGACGGACGTGATCGAGCTGACGGGCGACGTCGTGGAGCTGGAACCGTCCTGGACGGTGTGACCCGGGCGGCCCGGGCCCTCCTGGACCTGGTGACCCGCGCGGCCCCATCCTGCCGCCCCGACCGGTCGTGCCGCCCCGATCCGATCTAGGCTCGGGACATGGCACGACCGCAGCGCATAGTCCTCGTCCGGCACGGTGAGTCCGAGGGCAACGCCGACGACACGGTGTACGAGCGGGAGCCCGACCACGCGCTCCGGCTCACCGAAACAGGTCTGCGGCAGGCCCGGGAGACCGGGGAGGAGCTGCGTGAGATGTTCGGCGAGGAGCGGGTGAGCGTCTACATCTCGCCCTACCGCCGCACCCACGAGACGTTCCGGTCCTTCGACCTGGACCCGGCGCGCGTGCGGGTCCGCGAGGAGCCCCGGCTGCGCGAGCAGGACTGGGGCAACTGGCAGGACCGGGACGACGTACGGCTGCAGAAGGCCTACCGGGACGCCTACGGGCACTTCTTCTACCGTTTCGCCCAGGGCGAGTCCGGCGCCGACGTCTACGACCGGGTCGGGGCGTTCCTGGAGAGCCTGCACCGCAGCTTCGAGGAGCCGGACCACCCGGAGAACGTCCTGCTGGTCACCCACGGACTGACGATGCGGCTGTTCTGCATGCGCTGGTTCCACTGGTCGGTCGCGGAGTTCGAGTCGCTGTCCAACCCGGGCAACGGCGAGACGCGGACCCTGCTGCTCGGCGAGAACGGCCGCTACACGCTCGACCGGCCCTTTCAGAGCTGGCGGACCCCTGAGCCGTACGGCCGCACCGGCTAGAGTGGCAGGGCGATGACCGCTGATTCTGCTTCCGCGCGGCGCTTCGAACGCGCCCTGGCCAGCCTGCGTGGGCTGTCCTTGGGAGACGCCCTGGGCTCCCAGTTCTTCGTCCCCGTCAACTACCCCCTGCTGAAACAGCGGGCCCTGCCACCCGGGCCCTGGCAGTGGACCGACGACACCGAGATGGCCTGCTCGGTCCTGGCCGTGCTCGCCGAGCACGGCCGCATCGACCAGGACGCGCTCGCCCGCTCCTTCGCCGAGCACCACGACTTCGACCGGGGCTACGGCCCCGCCGTCAACCGGCTCCTGAGGCTCGTACGGGAGGGCGGCGACTGGCGGGAACTGTCCTCGGCGCTCTTCAACGGCCAGGGCTCCTGGGGCAACGGCTCGGCGATGCGCATCGCCCCGCTCGGCGCCTGGTACGCGGACGATCCTGAGCAGGCCACGCACCAGGCGGAGATCTCCTCGTACACCACGCACCAGCACCGCGAGGCCGTCGTCGGCGCGATGGCCGTCGCCGCCGCGGCGTCGCTCGCCGCCGCTCCCGGCGGTCCGCCGAGCCCCGAGGACCTCCTCGACGGCGTGATCGCGCTCGTGCCGCGCAGCGCCGTCGGCGCGGGGCTGCGCCGGGCCCGCGACATGCTGGACTACCGGGACGCCGGAACGGTCGCCGCGGTCCTCGGCAACGGCCGCCGGACCAGCGCCCACGACACCGTGCCGTTCGCGCTCTGGTCGGCCGCCCGGAGCCTCGGGGACTACGAGGAGGCGTTCTGGGTCACGGCCCAGGCGGGCGGTGACGTCGACACGACGTGCGCCATCGTCGGCGGTGTCGTCGCCTCGGGCGAGGCCGGAGCGCCGCCTGCCGACTGGCTGGCACAGACGGAGGAACCACCGGCGTGGCTGACCCCGTCCCTGCGCTGATCCCGGTCGCCGCGCCGATCCCGGTCCCGCGCTGACACCGTTCCCGCCGTCATCTGTCACGGTCCTGCCACAGGATCACTTGGCGTGTCGGTGAAGCGTCTACGAACGCGAGTTCGGGATTACTCTTTCGGCCACGCCGCCCCTGGTTGATCTTGAGGGCGTGCGCCGAATGAGACGCCGGGACAGGCGGACGGCCCCGGGCCGCGCGTGGACCCGGTCGGGGAGGGGTCCCATGTCCGATCAGCCGTCCGAGCCGTCCAGACCGCCGGAGAAGTCCGAGGAAACCGGTACGCCCCGGCCACCGGAGCCGCCGAAGCGGTCGGAGCCGCCGGTGGCCTCGCAGTCCGCCGAGGCTTCCGAGACCGCTGACGCACCGGCCGCGGACAAGCCGCAGCCGTCCGAGGCCCGGCCGTCAGGCACGCAGCCGTCCGGCGCGCGGGCGTCGGGAACGCAGTCGTCCGGCGCGGAGACGGTGGGAACGCAGGCCGCCGGTGCGCAGCCGGCCCGCGCGCAGGCCGCCGGTGCGCGGGCTGCTGACGGCGCCGGTCAGCCGGGCAGCCCCTGGCAGTACGCCCCGGGAGCGCCCGGCGCCAAGGACGACGGTGTGACGGCCCGGCTCCGGCCCGCCGCTCCGCCCCTCATCCGCCCCGCCGTGCTCTGGTCGGTCCTGGCCACCGCGGTCCTGAGCGCGCTCTTCCTGGGCGACGGAATCGGGGCGAACCTCCTCATCGTGGCGGTGCCCGCCGCACTGGCCGCGTTCTTCGCCGCGCGGGCGGCAGGCCGCAGGCTGCGGCCCTGGACGGCTACCTGGGCGCTGGGCGGGCTCGCGCTGCTCGCGATACCGGCGCTCCGGGACGCGGGCTGGCCCACCTTCCTCGCCGTGGTGTCGGCCTTCGCGCTCGGCTCGCTGGCGCTGCACGGCAGCCGCAGCTGGCTGGGCGTGCTGGTCGGCTCGCTGGGCCTGTTCGACTCGGTCGTGCCCGGCATCATCTGGGGCGTACGCGGGATCCGCGCGCGGGCCGACGGTTCCCGCGCGCGCTGGGGCGCCGCCCTGCGCACCACGGCGGTGGCCCTCGTGCTGCTGGTGGTGTTCGGAACCCTCTTCGCCAGTGCGGACGCCGCGTTCGCCGATCTGCTGGGCAGCCTGATGCCCGACGCCTCGATCGGCGAGGGACCGTGGCGGATCTTCCTGTTCGCACTCGGACTGGCAGGCGCGCTCGCCGCCGCGTACGCCGCCGCCGCACCGGTGCGCTGGGACGGGCTCACCGTACGGCCCGGCAAACCCCGGGGACGGGCCGAGTGGGCCCTTCCGCTGATGGTGCTCAACCTGCTCTTCGCGGCGTTCATCACCCTCCAACTCGTCGTCCTCCTCGGGGGCTACGAGAAGGTGCGGGCGGAGACCGGCCTCGACCACGCCGAGTACGCCCGCCAGGGCTTCTGGCAGCTGTTGTGGGCCACCCTGCTCACCCTCCTCGTGATCGCCCTGGCCCTGCGCTGGGCGCCGCACGGCGGCAGCCGGGACCGGACGCTGGTGCGCGGCGTCCTCGGCACCCTCTGCGTGCTGACCCTCGTCGTCGTCGCCTCCGCGCTGCGCCGCATGGACCTGTACGTCGACGAGTACGGCCTGACCAGGCTGCGGATATCCGTGGCCGCGATGGAGCTCTGGCTCGGGGTGGTGCTGATCCTGATCCTGGCGGCCGGGGTCTTCGGGGCCCGGTTCCTGCCGCGGGCCGTCGCGGTGAGCGCGGCGGCCGGGGTCCTGGCCTTCGGGCTGCTCTCGCCGGACGGGCTGATCGCCGAGCAGAACGTCCAGCGCTTCGAGGACAGCACGTCGACCGCCATCGACATCGACTACGTCAAGGGCCTCTCCGCCGACGCCGTGCCCGCCCTGGACCGACTGCCCGAACCGGAACGCTCCTGCGCGCTGCGGCTCATCCAGAACGAGGTCCTGTACTCCGACACCCCCTGGTACGCGACCAGCTGGGGCGAGGCGCGGGCCAAGGAGATCCTGGAGAAGCGACCGCTGAAGGGCGACGGCCGCGACTGCTACCAGGCGGGCCGAAGCGGAACCCGCGACGGCTACGAGCCGGACGACGACGGCTACGACCCGTACTGATCCGAAGGACCCGCGGAGCACGGCCCACCGAGCACGGCGCCCGAGCCCCCGAGCCGACGAGCCGACGGGGGCGGCGAGCCCACGAGCCGACCGGGTGGCACGCCGACGGGGCGACAAATCGACAGGCCGATGGGTCGACGGACCCGCTGAGCCCACGGGTTCAGCGGGTCCGGGAGACCTCGAAGCCGCCTCCGATGGCTGATTCGCGGTATGCCCGGCGCCCCGGGGTGTTGCTGCCGTGGCACTCGGCGTACGCTGGCAGGCGCCATGCCGTACGAACCACCCACGCACACCGTCGAGCGCTCGCTTCGCGCTACCACCGGTGCCAGGACCGTCGCCGGTGTCGATGAGGTCGGACGCGGTGCGTGGGCCGGACCCGTCACCGTGTGCGCGGCGGTCACCGGACTGCGCCGACCGCCCGAAGGCCTCACCGATTCCAAGCTGTTGACCCCCCGCCGACGTGCCGAACTCGCTCCCGTACTGCGGAGCTGGGTCACCGCCTACGCGCTGGGCGACGCCTCGCCGCAGGAGATCGACGACCTCGGCATGACCGCCGCCCTCCGGCTCGCCGCCGTGCGGGCCCTGGACGGGCTGCCGGTACGGCCCGACGCGGTGATCCTCGACGGCAAGCACGACTACCTGGGCGCTCCCTGGAAGGTCCGCACCGTGATCAAGGGCGACCAGTCCTGCATCGCGGTCGCGGCGGCCTCGGTGATCGCCAAGGTGCACCGCGACGGGATGATGGCCGAGCTGGGCGCCGCGTCCGACGACTGCTCCGACTTCGCCTTCGACGCCAACGCGGGGTATCCCTCGCCGGTGCACCGGGCCGCGCTGGAGGAGCGGGGGCCCACGGCCCATCACCGTCTCTCCTGGGCGTATCTGGACGCGCTGCCCCGGTGGCAGCACCTGAAGAAGGTCCGTTTTTCCGCCGAGGCGGCCGCACTCGAAAGCGGGGGCCAGCTCGGCTTCGAATTCTGATCGCGCACACGCGCCCCTTTTACCGACGCCGACGACATCGGCGTTCGCACAGACCACCTTCATGCCTCTGATCTTCGAGGAGCCTCAGATTCCCGAGAGCGCCCAGGGTCCCCGCGTCACTCCGGCCGCC
>NZ_JAAGMH010000116.1:0-33589 GCF_010548505.1 Streptomyces sp. SID14515
GGCGGCCACGGCACCGGCCTCGCCGCCGGCCGTACCCTCCGGCGTACCGCCGGGGCTGTCGAGGAACGCGTCGGTCGAGGACCTGCGCGCCCGGCGCCGACCGCCGCTGGTGACGCCCGGCGCGCCGAGGCCTCCGGGCGACGAGGAGGCGACGGGTGCGGGCTCCGGCAGCAGGGCGTCGCCGTCCGTCTCCGGGGGTGCGATCGTGCCGGCCGCGGCGCCGATGGGCAGGTCGAGGACGTACGCGCTGCCGCTCATGCCCGGCATCTCGTGCGTCTGGAGGACTCCGCCGTGCGCCCGGACGATGCCGCGCACGATCGGCTCGTGCACCGGGTCGCCCCCGGCGAACGGCCCGCGCACCTCGATCCGTACGACGTCACCGCGCTGGGCGGCGGCCACGACCACGGTGGAGTCGACATAGCCGCCGCCGGGCACGGCCCGGGTCTTGCCGGTCGAGTCGACGCCGCAGACGTCCGCGACGAGATGGGCGATGGCGGTGGCGAGCTGACGCGCGTCGACCTCCGCCTCGATCGGCGGGGCGTGCACGGCGAACTGGGCGCGTCCGGGCCCGATCAGCTCGACCGCCCCGTCGATCCCGCCGGTCACGATCCCCTCGATCATGGCGGGGGCCTTGTGCAGCCCCTCCACGCCCGTGTCGAGGCGCTGGTAGCCGAGCACGTTGTCGACGAGGGTCGTCATCCGGGCGTACCCGGCGGCGAGGTGGTGCAGGATCTGGTTGGCCTCCGGCCACAGCTGGCCGGCCGGGTCGGCGGCGAGGGTGGACAGCTCGCCGCGCAGCTCCTCCAGGGGCCCGCGCAGCGAACCGCCGAGGACGGCGGTGAGCTGGGAGTGCTGGGCGCCCAGGGAGGCGAGCAGCTCGGCCTGGCCCTCGATCTCGGCGGCGTACCGCTCGGTCCGGTCGGCGATCTCGGCGGCGTGGGCCTCCTTGAGCGCCTCCAGTTCGGCGGCGTGCGCCTCCTTCAGCGCGGTGACCTCGGCGGAGTGGCTCGTGGTCAGCTCGGCGACGACGCTCTTGTGCTGCGCCGACAGCTCCTCGTACGGGCGGCGGTCGGTGAACGTCATCACCGCGCCGACGAGCTGGTCCCCGTCGCGTACCGGAGCGGTCGTCAGATCCACCGGGACCTGCGCGCCGCTCTTGGACCACAGCACCTGCCCGCGCACCCGGTGCTTGCGCCCCGACCTGAGGGTGTCGGCGAGCGGGGAGTCCTCGTACGGGAACGGCTCGCCCTCCGCCCGCGAGTGCAGGATCAGCGGGTGCAGCTCCTGGCCGCCGAGGTCGCTGGCCCGGAAGCCGAGGATCTGCGCGGCGGCGGGGTTGACGAGGACGACGCGCCCGTCGGTGTCCGTGCCGACGACGCCCTCGGAGGCGGCCCGCAGGATCATCTCGGTCTGGCGCTGCGAACGGGCCAGCTCCGCCTCGGTGTCGACGGTGCCGGAGAGGTCCCGCACCACGAGCATGAGCAGCTCGTCACCGGTGTAGCTGGAGTGGATGTCGTTGTACGCGGCCTGCCCGCTGTCGAGGCTCGCGCTGGTGACCTCGACGGGGTACTCGTTGCCGTCGGTGCGCCGCGCGGTCATCCGCGTCGGCTTGGTCCTGCCCTGCTCGTCCGCGGCCTCGGGCCGGCGCATCGAACCCGGGATCAGCTTGGAGTCGAACTCCGGCAGCAGATCGAGCAGTCCGCGACCGACGAGCGCGGTGCCCGGGGTCTCGAACATTTCGAGGGCGATGGCGTTGGCGTTCACGACCGTGCCGTTGCAATTGACGAGCAGGAGCCCGTCAGGAAGGGCATCGAGTATGGCTGCGAGGCGAGCAGTGCCTCGGGATGGCCTGCTGCTCACGACGACGCTTCCTCCCTGATTACCGCACCTTGCCGACAGCGGGCCCCATCTTGCCCCTCGGGCCGCAGACTGTCACTGGAGGAGTCTAAGGGCAGGGGAGGCTCCGGGGGCGGCGGATGAGGGGGAGCTCTCACCAAGGTTCTGTGCGTGCGGTGTACGCCGCGAGCCCATGGCGTGAGCGTCCGCGCACCCGGTGACGTGCGCGGACGCACGGCGCGACCGTCCCGGCCGGGGCCCGGAGAGCGCCCCGCGGGGCTTCGCCGGAGCGAACGCCTTTGCGCCCCGACGAATCCCCGACGAAGCCCCGACCACGCCCCGACTACACCGGGACCGACGGACTATCGAACATCCGGAAGCACCGGCACGAGGCTGTTCCAGCGCGCGATCTCGCATCCGTCGCGGCGGCTCGCGGTGGTGTCCACGGCCCGGCCCTCCCAGGTGCCGACGATGCGCGCGGTGGCGTCGCCGCCGTGGATCATCGTGCACATCGTGCCCTCGGGGGTCTCCCGGAACAGCTCCTGCCGCCCGGACCGGGTGGCGCCGGCCTCCGCGAGCCGGTCACAGGCGGCCTGCCCCCGCGGGTGGCTGCCCCCGGTGGGCCCGCACTCCAGCTCGAAGGTGCCGTCGGCCCCCGCGACCCCGGTGTTCTCGACGCTCACGGTGAGCCGGGTACGTACGTCACCGGCCTCACCGGCCCCTGTCCCCTCCCCGCCGTCCAGGAACCCGGGCAGCGGGAGGGGCAGGGGCAGCGGCCCGAGGGCGGGCCGGGCGGCGGCGAACGGGCCGGTGGTGGGCACGGCGGAGGGCACCGGACCGGAGGACGCGGGCCCGGAGGCGGTGGCGATGGACGCCGGCACGGCGGTGGCGAGCGCGGCGAGCGAGACGACGGCGGTGAGGGCGAGACGGCGCAGCATGCGGAAGCTCCAGGATCTCTGCAGCACGGTCGGCCACGGGCGGCGGTCACGGACGATCACGGACCCGCCCCGGCACCACGGCTGACGGACGGCTGACGGGCGGCTGACGGGCGACGGAGACCGGGGCCCCCACCCCTCTCTAACGCGCACCACGCCCGGACGTTGCGCCACCACGCCGAACTGCTTTGCTTGGGCCCCCGGGGGCCTAGTAACGTTGGCGGCGATTGGTGACACGACGCTCGACTGTGTCATCATCTGCACGCACCACTCGCGTCCGCGCGAGGCGTGTGGAGGAGGCGTCGCCTAGTCCGGTCTATGGCGCCGCACTGCTAATGCGGTTTGGGTCTTAAAGCCCATCGAGGGTTCAAATCCCTCCGCCTCCGCTCCATCCCGAAGCCCCGCGCCCCTGGCGCGGGGCTTCGGCCGTTCCGGGACGCGCACGGGCGCGGAGGGCGCGCCCGGGGCGGTTCGGGAGGTCGGCCGAGATGGGCCACGAGAGGCTGTTTCCGCAGCTCAGCAGCGGTGCGGCTAATGGATTTCGCGTCACGGCGCAGGTCATGTAATGTTGTTCTCGCAACGCCGACCGGGAAGAAAAAGCCCGGAACGCCAAGCACTCGTAGCTTAACGGATAGAGCATCTGACTACGGATCAGAAGGTTGCAGGTTCGAATCCTGCCGAGTGCACAGCAGGCCAGAGGCCCCCAGGAGAAATCCTGGGGGCCTCTCGCGTTGCCCGGACAGCAGCGAAGTACCGCAACCGCGACCGCGCCGGTCGATCATGCCTCGCACGTCGGCAGCGAAATGAACTTCTGCCCTCGCGGTGAGCTCGCATCTGGTGGAGTTCACACGGGTCTGTGAGGATCAAGCTGTGAATCAGCGTTGGACGTTCGAAAGATGGAGCAGGGTCCTCGACTGGGCAGGGCTGCCCCTGTCCGTCCTCCTTCTCGCGATCGGCATCAGGGACTATCGCGATGGAGCCTCTGTGGGTTGGCCGATCGGTGGAGCGGTGCTCGTTCTGGTCAGCCTCTGGGTGATCTACCGCGGGATGCATCGCCGGAATGGCAGGACCACCAAGTCGGCGTAGGGATACAGCGGCCCTGACCGATCCGGCCGGAGCCTCAAGCCGCTTCCGCGGCAGCCGTGGTGGTGGTCGTGGTTTCCGTCCGCGCCGGCTCCCCCGTCGTCCGGCGGCGGCGGGTCGGCAGGCCCAGTGTCGGGTTGGCCACGCCCCAGGCCGCGCCCTTGCAGACCAGTTCCTTGTAGAAGGCGGCCAGGCGGCCGGTGAGGGCTGCGCTGACGGCTCGGTCGTCGGCGGTGACGTACTGGATCAGGCCCTTCTTGCGGCCGAGCGAGATGCACTGGTTGAAGTAGCGGGCCGAGATGGTCGGGAGCTTGCCGCCGGTGAGGCGGGCCGCGATGGCGTCGGCGGCCTGCCAGGCGGTGGGGACGCCCGAGGCGCACGACATGCGCAGCGGCTTGTCGCCGGGGCCGGCGACCAGGGCCGCGTCGCCGATGGCGTACACGTCCGGGTGCGAGGTCGAGCGCATGGTGGCGTCGACCACGATCTGGCCGTTGTCGCCGGTCTCCAGCGTCGTGGCCCGGGCGATGGGGTGGACCGCGAAGCCGGTCGTCCAGACCGTGATCGCGGCCGGGACGTCGCCTTCGGCGGTGGTGACGCGGTCGGCCTCCACGGCGGTGGCGGCGGTGTGTTCGTGTGCGGTGATCTTCAGGCCGGTGAAGACCTTCCGCAGGTGTCGGGCGCCCTTGGGGGAGAGCCAGTCGCCCAGTGCGCCCCGGGCGATCAGGGCCACGTCGAGGTCCGGGCGGGTCTCGGCGATCTCCGCCGCGGCCTCCACGCCGGTGAGGCCGCCGCCGACGACGGTCACGGGGCTGCCGGGGGCGAGCGCGGCCAGCCGGTCGCGCAGGCGGAGGGCTCCGTCGCGGCCGGCGATGTCATGGGCGTGCTCCGCGACGCCGGGGACGGCGTGGGTGTTCCACGCGCTGCCGAGGGCGTACACGAGGGTGTCGTACTCCAGGTCCTCCGGCTCGCCCGTTCCGTCCGGGGCGGTGACGGACACCGTCCTGCGGTCGACGTCGATACCCGAGACCTTCGCGAGCTTCAGCCGGACGCCCGTGCCGGCGAACATCTCGCGGAAGGGGCGGGGGCGGAGGTCCTGGCCCGCCGCCAGCTGGTGCATCCGGACGCGTTCGACGAAGTCCGGTTCGGCGTTGACGAGGGTGATGGAGACGTCCTCGCTGCGCAGCCGCCTGGCGAGGCGTCCGGCGGCGCTCGCTCCGGTGTATCCGGCTCCGATGACGATGATGCGGTGCTGCTGCATGTCCTGGCTCCTGTCTCACGCGGTGTCGCCCCTTGAACCGGGCAGCCCGTCGTTTCCTGACAGGTCAGGGACGTGACGTGCGTCACAGTCGGTCAGTTGATGCGGAGAGCCGGTTCTCCGTGGTCCGTCCCCGCCCACAGCCGCGTCGCCCGTTCGAGCTTGTCGGGGTTGGCCTGGTTGCGGAAGGCGGCGATGCCGTCCGCCGTGATCTCCAGGCACATGACGCCGATGACCCGGCCGTCGACGGTGACCACGAGCGCGGGCAGCCCGTTGGCGTACGAGACGTGGACCTCCGCGGTACCGCCGAGGAGGTTGCGGGCGGCCCGGTTGGGGGTGAACAGGCTCCGCATGAACTTCGCGACCGCGAGAGCACCCTCGAACGGCCTGGTGCGGGCCGGCACCTTGCCGCCGCCGTCGCCGATCGCGACGGCGTCCGCGGTGAGCAGTCGGACGAGCGGTTCGGTGCGCCCGCTGGTGGCGGCCGTGAGGAACTCCTCGACGATCCGCCGGGCGGCGGCCTCGTCGATCTCGGTACGGGTCCGGCCCTCGGCGATGTGCTTCTTGGCGCGGTGGAACAGCTGCTGGCTCGCGGACTCCGTGGTGTCGAGGATCTCGGCGATCTTCCCGTGCGGGTACGCGAACGCCTCCCGCAGCACGTACACCACCCGCTCGTTGGGTGACAGCCGTTCCATCAGGGCGAGGACCGCGAACGAGACCGATTCGCGCTGCTCGACGGTGTCGGCGGGGCCGAGCATCGGGTCTCCGGCGAGCAGCGGCTCGGGCAGCCACTGGCCCACATAGGTCTCGCGCCGGGCGCGCGCCGAGGTGAGCTGGTTGAGGCAGAGGTTGGTGAGGACCTTCGTCAGCCAGGCCTCGGGGACCTCGACGCGGTCGATGTCGGCGGCCTGCCAGCGCAGGAACGTGTCCTGCACGGCGTCCTCGGCATCGCTCGCGGAGCCGAGGAGGCGGTAGGCGATGGCCTTCAGCCGGGGCATGGAAGCCTCGAACAGGTCCATCTGGTTCCCGGTCAGCGCCATGGTCCGGATCCTAACGGGCAGCGCCGTCCGCATGGCCGACGCGGCCGCATCAGGGCAGGGCGGCGGGGTAGCCGACACCGTACGGGGCGTGACGGGCGCGCCCTGCCCGGAGGTGGGCCATGGAGTCGAAGGAGCAGGGCCGGAAAGGGCGTTGGCAGGACCGGTGGTGGGCGATCGGGCTGCTGGTGCTCGTGATCTGGGTGGCCGTCCGGCTGGCCTTCCGGGGCTGGTCCGCGTGGCCGGGGGTTCTGGTCGGCGGAGTCGTCTACGCGGGTCTCATGACGGGGGTCGTGCTGTGGCGTCGGCGGCGGGACGCGAAGGCCGTGGGCACCGAGCCCGGCCGGGTGCCCGAGCTGGAGCGGCGGATAGCGAAGAACGGCGAGGTGCCCGAGGACCCGGCCGAACAGGCGGCCATGGTCCGGTTGATCCGGCGGCGGGAGGAGAAGCTGCGGCGCAACCGGTGGTGGGCCTTTCCCACGCTCGGGCTGCTCTTCCTCGGGATCCCGTTCCTCTGGTTCGCCGCCGGGAACGTGCCGGCGGGGCTGTGGTCGCTCGGCTTCGGCGTGGGGTTCATGGGATGGATGATCTGGTTCAACCGGCGCTTCGTGCGGCGCATGGCCGCGATGCGGCGACGGATCGAGGGTGTCGGAGGGTACGCGTAGCATCCTCCGGATGACGTGTGAGGTCCGGGCGTCCGGCGGCGGGTGGCGGTGTGATGGGCTGCGGTGGCCCGGAGAAGTGCCTGAGCTGGGGTGGAGCAGGGGCCGTGACCGGCGGGTGAGTGTGCTCGCGTACGGGTCCGGCCTCGGGTTCCGGGTCCTCGGGGAGCGGCACTGTGTGGGGGCCCGGGGCCATGTGTGCCCGCTGGGGGCCGTGGTTCCCGGGCGCTCCACCGGAGGGCGGTGCGCCGAGTGCGCGCGGCTGGACCGGGCGCATTCGGTGGCCGCCGACACGATGGCGGACGACCCCCGGACGTACCGCGTGTATCTCGCGTGGTTCGGGCCCGGCATGGTCAAGGTCGGCATCACCGGTGAGGAGCGCGGGGCGGCCCGGCTGCGGGAGCAGGGGGCCGTGGTCTTCAGCTGGTTGGGGCGCGGGCCTCTCATGGCGGCCCGGCGGACCGAGGAGGTGCTGCGGGCGGCCCTCGGGGTGCCCGACCGGATCCCGTACGCCAGGAAGCGGGCCGAGCGGGGGCGGCTCCCCGGTGCGGACGAGCGGTTCGCCGAGGTGACGGAGTTGTACGGGCGGGCGGCGCAGCTCGAAGGGCGCGGCTGGCCCGAGTCGTTGGAGCGGATCCCGGTCGACGTCGTCGACCAGGCGGGGATCTTCGGGCTCGACCGTGCGCCCGCGCCCGTCCGGTCGGTGCGGGAGCTGGTGGACGGGGGTGTCGTCGCCGGGCGGCTCGTCGCGGCCGCCGGGCCCGATCTGCACCTCGCGGTGGACGGCGTGGGCGTGGTCGTGCTGGACACACGGCTGATCACCGGCCGGCGGCTGACGGCGGTGACCGGGAGCGATGTACGTGTCCCCCTCATCGACATCGGCGGCGGCGGTGTGCAGGGTGGGTTGTTCTGACCGTCGACCGAGGGAGTGCGTCCGTGGGGCCGGAGAGCGATGACGTGGTGCGGTTCTGGGAGCGGCTCGGGCTGCCCGGGATCATCGACGTGCACACCCACTTCATGCCCGAGCGGGTCCTGCGCAAGGTCTGGGCGTACTTCGACGCCGCCGGGCCGCTCACCGGTCTTGAGTGGCCGATCACCTACCGGTACGAGGAGGACGCGCGGCTGGCCGTGCTGCGGTCCTTCGGGGTGCTGCGCTTCACCTCCATGCTCTATCCGCACAAGCCCGGCATGGCCCGCTGGCTGAACGGCTGGGCCGCCGGCTTCGCCGCCCGGACGCCCGACTGCCTGCACACCGCGACCCTCTTCCCGGAGGAGGGCGTGGAGATGTATGTGAAGGAGGCCGTCGAGGCGGGGGCCCGGGTGTTCAAGTCGCACCTCCAGGTGGGCGCGTACGACCCCAACGATCCGTTGCTGGATCCGGTCTGGGGGCTGCTCGCGGAGGCCGGGGTTCCGGTGGTGATGCACTGCGGGTCGGGGCCCGCGCCGGGGAAGTTCACCGGGCCCGGACCGGTCGGGCGGCTGCTGGCGCGCCATCCCCGACTGCGGCTGATCGTGGCGCACATGGGGATGCCGGAGTACGCGGAGTTCCTGGCGCTGGCGGAGGCGTATCCGGAGGTCCGGCTCGATACGACGATGGCGTTCACCGACTTCAGCGAGGGGTTCAGCCCCTTTCCGGTGGCGGAGCGCGGGCGGCTCGCCGATCTCGGTGACCGGATCCTGCTGGGCACCGACTTCCCGAACATCCCCTACCCGTACGTCCACCAGCTGGAGGTTCTGGAGCGGCTCGGGCTGGGGGACGCGTGGTTGCGGGCGGTCTGCCACGGGAACGCCGCCGCGTTGTTCGCGACGCGGGACTCCGGGGGCGTGTCGTGAACGGGCTGGTCACAGCCGCTCGTCGAGGGGCTCAGCGGAGCTCGTCCGCCAGCAGGCCCATCGTGAACTTGTCGTACCACCGGCCGTCACGGCGGAAGACCTGACGAAGCCGGCCCTCCTCGACGAAGCCGACCTTCTCGTAGACCTTGCGCGCGGAGCGGTTCTCGGTGACCACGGTCAGCGTGATCTTGTGGAGCCGCATGTCCTCGAAGCCGTGGCGGCAGATCGTCCGAACGGCGTCCGTGGCGTAGCCGCGGCCCCAGTAGGCCTTCTCGCCCAGGTAGACATCGAGTTGCGCGATGCCCGTCTCCGGTTCCGCGTCGTGCAGCGTGACCAGGCCGATCAGCGTGTTGTCGGCGAGCGTCTCGACGCCGAGGAGCAGGTCGCCGTAGGTGTTGCGCGGGCGCTCCGTCAGCCAGGTGCGCACGCGCTCCACCGGCTGGGCGTACGTGTCCTCCATCCACATCTCGTGATCATCCCGCGAACCATGAAGTGGTACCACGGCCGGGCCGGCACACCCAATCGGTTTCGGCGGCGCCGCTTTCTCAGGAAATTCACAGGAACGGGTCAGGCTTCTCTCACGGGTGCCTCACAGAGTGGTCCCCATGACGACGACGACCTCGCCCCAGGGGCGTACCGAACTGCTCAGGCCGGACCGTACCCCCGTGCGGGTCCTGGTCGTGGACGACGAGGCTCCGCTCACCGAGCTGCTCTCGATGGCCCTGCGCTACGAGGGGTGGGTGGTGCGCAGCGCCGGGGACGGGGCCGGGGCGGTCCGGGCCGCGCGGGACTTCCGGCCGGACGCGGTGGTCCTGGACGTGATGCTTCCGGACATGGACGGGCTGTCCGTCCTCGGCCGGCTGCGCCGCGAGTACGCCGATGTGCCGGTCCTCTTCCTGACCGCCCGGGACGCCGTCGAGGACCGGATCGCCGGGCTCACCGCGGGCGGCGACGACTACGTCACCAAGCCGTTCAGCCTGGAGGAGGTCGTGGCCCGGCTGCGCGGGCTCATCCGCCGCTCGGGCTCGGCCGTCGCCGCCGGGCGGAGCGAGTCCACGCTCGTCGTCGGGGATCTGGTCCTGGACGAGGACAGCCACGAGGTGAGCCGGGGCGGGGACGCGATCCATGTGACGGCCACCGAGTTCGAGCTGCTGCGCTTCCTGATGCGTAATCCGCGCCGGGTCCTCAGCAAGGCGCAGATCCTCGACCGGGTCTGGAACTACGACTTCGGCGGCCAGGCCAACGTCGTCGAGCTCTACATCTCCTACCTCCGCAAGAAGATCGACGCCGGGCGCACGCCGATGATCCACACCCGGCGCGGCGCGGGGTATCTGATCAAGCCCGGTGAGTAGGCGAGCCGCGGTGCGGGGGCTGCGCAGGCCCTGGACGTTGCGGACCCGGCTCGTCGTGTCGGCCGTCTCGCTGATCGCGGTCGTCGCCGCCGTCATCGGGTCCGTCACCGCGATCGCCTTCCACAGCTACATGTACGGCAAGCTCGACGACCAGCTGCACTCCGTCGCCGAGCGGGCCGAACGGCCGCCCGGGCCTGTGCCGGTGCCCGACGCGTTGCGCGAGGCCGGTCCGCTCGGCTTCGTCGGCGGGGGCGGGCAGCCGCTCGGCACGTTCGGGGCCCTCGTCGGCGACGACGGGTCCGTCAGCGTGTCGAAGGTCGTCGAGGACAGCGGGCTGCGCGCCCAGGAGAGCGCCAAGCCGCTGACCGAGGAGCAGCGGCGGGCGCTGGAGGAGGCCGCTCCGGAGACCGGCGAGGGCACCAGGAGCGTCGATCTGCCGGGGCTCGGCGGCTACCGGGTGGAGGCCGCGACCACCACCGACGGTCACACCGTCCTCGTCGGCATCCCCAGCGCCGAGGTGAGCGGTGCGCTGACCACTTTGATCGTCGTCGAGGTCTGCGTCACCGCCGCCGGGCTCCTCGCCGCCTCGATCGCGGGGACCGTCCTCGTCGGGGTGGCCCTGCGCCCGTTGCGCCGGGTCGCCGCCACGGCCACCCGGGTCTCCGAACTCCCCCTGCACAGCGGGGAGGTGGCCCTCCTGGAACGCGTTCCGGACGCCGAGGCCGACCCGCGTACCGAGGTCGGGCAGGTGGGCGCGGCGCTCAACCGCATGCTGGGACACGTCGGTTCGGCCCTCGCGGCCCGGCAGGAGAGCGAGACGCGGGTCCGGCAGTTCGTCGCCGACGCCAGCCATGAGCTGCGCACCCCCCTGGCCTCGATCCGGGGTTACGCCGAGCTGACCCGGCGCGCCACCGGCGGGCGGGAGGCACCGGAGCCGGATCCGGTCACCCGGCACGCGCTCGGGCGGATCGAGTCCGAGGCGGACCGGATGACGGGCCTGGTGGAGGATCTGCTGCTGCTGGCCCGGCTCGATGCCGGACGGCCGCTCTCGTACGCGCACACCGATCTGCTGCCGTTGGTCGTGGACGCGGTGAGTGACGCCCGGGTGGCGGACACGGGACGGCCGGATGCGGGAGGGCCGGATGCGGGTGCCCTGCACCGCTGGCGTCTTGAGCTGCCCGCCGAGCCCGTGACCGTACGCGCCGATCCCGACCGGCTCCGGCAGGTGCTGGTCAACCTGCTGGCCAACGCCCGGACGCACACCCCGCCGGGGACCACCGTCACCGTCTCCGTGACGCCGGCCGTGTCCGCCGGAGGGCCGGTCGCGCTGGAGGTGCGGGACGACGGGCCCGGTATCCCGGCGGAGCTGCTGCCGCACGTCTTCGAACGGTTCGCCCGGGGCGACGTCTCCCGCTCGCGCGGGGCCGGTACGGGCGGGGCGACCGGGTCCACCGGGCTCGGCCTCGCCATCGTGCAGGCCGTCGTCGCGGCGCACGGCGGGCGGGTGGCGGTGGAGTCCGGGCCGGGGCGCACGGTGTTCGTGATCGAGCTGCCGGCGGAGGAACCGGCGATCCGTACGGACTCACAGGCCAGGGACAGGCTCACCACACGGGTGTGACAGCGCGGTTGGCGAATGTCGGAGCATGACCACCGACAGCAGCCTCCGGAGCGGCCCCGGCGCGACCGGCCGCAGCCCCCGGGACGGCGGACGCAGCAGCGCGGACGGCGGAGAACGCGGCCTCCTGCCGGTCAGGGAGCATCTCCCGGCCCGGCAGACGGCCGCCGTGCCCGACGTCCCCGTGCTCGATGTCGTCGTTCCCGTGTACAACGAGGAGAAGGACCTCCGCCCCTGCGTCCTGCGCCTCCACGGCCATCTCGCGCGGACCTTCCCGTACCCCTTCCGCATCACCGTCGCCGACAACGCCAGCACCGACTCCACCCCCGCCGTCGCCGCCTCGCTCGCCGCGGAGCTGCCCGGGGTGCGGTGCGTACGGCTGGAGGAGAAGGGGCGCGGGCGGGCCCTGCGGACGGTGTGGTCGGCCTCCGAGGCCCCGGTCCTCGCCTATATGGACGTCGACCTCTCCACCGACCTCAACGCCCTCCTCCCGCTGGTCGCCCCGCTGATCTCCGGCCACTCCGATCTGGCCATCGGCTCGCGGCTCACCCGGAGTTCGCGGGTGGTGCGGGGGCCCAAGCGGGAGTTCGTCTCGCGCGCCTACAACCTGATCCTGCGCTCCTCGCTGGCCGCCGGGTTCAGCGACGCCCAGTGCGGGTTCAAGGCGATCCGGCGCGAGGTGGCCGAGCGGCTGCTGCCGATGGTGGAGGACAGCGGCTGGTTCTTCGACACCGAGCTGCTGGTCCTCGCCGAGCGGGCCGGGCTGCGCATCCACGAGGTGCCCGTCGACTGGGTCGACGACCCCGACTCGACCGTCCACATCGTGCGGACGGCCACCGATGACCTGAAAGGCGTGTGGCGGGTGGGGCGGGCGCTGGCCGTCGGCGCGCTGCCGCTGGACCGGCTGGCCCGGCCCTTCGGGGACGATCCGCGCGACCGGGCGCTGACCGGGGTGGAGCGCGGACTGGCCCGCCAGCTCATCGGATTCTGTGTCGTGGGCGTCCTGTCCACCCTCTTCTACCTCGCCCTCTACTCCCTCTTCCGGCTCGGCGTCGGCCCGCAGTTCGCCAACGGCGGCGCGCTGCTCGTCTCCGCCGTCGCCAACACGGCCGCCAACCGCAGGCTCACCTTCGGCGTACGCGGCCGGGGCGGGGCCGTCCGCCATCAGGCCCAGGGCCTGGTCGTCTTCGCCATCGGTCTCGCGCTGACCAGCGGCTCGCTCGCGGCGCTCGGCGCGGCCTCCGGATCGCCCTCGCACTCCACGGAGCTGGCCGTACTGATCACCGCCAACCTCGCGGCCACCGTGCTGCGCTTCCTGCTCCTGCGCGCCTGGGTCTTCCCGGCCCGCGCCTGCCCCGAACCCGAGGACGCCCGATGACCACGGCCACGACCACGATCACCACCACCGCCGCCGCACCTCCGGAACCCGGCACCGGCCCTCGTTGGGCGCGGCCGGCGCTGTACGGGCTCCTGCTGGCCGTCGGGCTCGCGTATTTCTACAACCTCAGCGCCTCCGGTTACGCCAACTCCTTCTACTCCGCGGCCGTCCAGGCGGGCAGCCAGAGCTGGAAGGCGTTCTTCTTCGGCTCGCTGGACTCCGCCAACGCCATCACCGTCGACAAGCCGCCCGCCGCGCTCTGGCCGATGGCTCTCTCCGTACGGCTCTTCGGGCTCAACTCCTGGGCGATCCTGGCCCCTCAGGTCCTGATGGCGCTCGCCACGGCGGCCGTGCTGAACACCGCCGTACGCCGTCGCTTCGGGCCGGTCGCCGGGCTGATCGCGGTGGGCGTGTTCGCGCTGACGCCCGTCGCCGCGCTGATGTTCCGCTTCAACAACCCGGACGCGCTGCTCGCCCTGCTGATGACGGTCACCGTGTGGTGCGTGCTGCGGGCCCTGGAGCAGGGGCGGACGAAGTGGCTGCTCTGGGCGGGCGCCGCGGTCGGGTTCGCGTTCCTGACGAAGACCCTCCAGGCGTTCCTGATCCTGCCGCCGCTGGCCGTGCTGTACGCGGTGTGCGCCCCCGTTCCCGTACGGAAGCGGCTCGGCCAACTCGCCCTGTCCGCGCTGACGATGGTCGTCGCCGGTGGCTGGTGGGTCGCGATCGTGGAGCTGATGCCGGCGTCTTCGCGCCCGTACGTCGGCGGCTCGCAGAACAACTCCTTCCTTGAGCTCACCTTCGGCTACAACGGGCTCGGCCGGATCAACGGCGAGGAGACCGGCAGCGTCGGCGGCGGTGGTCGCGGGGGCGGAGGCGGCGGTGGCTGGGGCGAGACCGGCATCGGGAGGATGTTCAACTCCGAGGTGGGCGGCCAGATCGCCTGGTTGCTGCCCGCCGCGCTGATCCTGCTGGCGGCCGGTCTCTGGCTGACCCGGAAGGCGGCCCGGACCGACTCCGCGCGGGCCGCGTTCGTCGCCTGGGGCGGTGCGTTGATCATGACCGCCGCGGTGTTCAGCTTCATGGCCGGGATCTTCCACCAGTACTACACGGTGGCGCTCGCCCCGTACGTCGCGGCGCTCGTCGCCATGGGCGTCACGGTGCTGTGGGAGGAGCGGGGCGCGTGGTGGCCGCGGGCGGTGCTCGCGGGCACGGTCCTCGCGACGGCGCTCTGGGCGTACGTCCTGCTCGGCCGCACCCCGGACCACCTGCCGTGGTTGCGGTGGGCGGTGCTCGCGGGCGGGATCGTCGGCGCGCTCGGGCTGCTCGTCGTGGGCCGGTTCGGCGGCCGGGGCCTGGCCCTCGCCGTGGTGGCGCTGAGCTGCGCGGCGTCGCTGGCGGGGCCGACGGCGTACACCGTCTCCACCTTGAACAGCGGCCACCAGGGGTCGATCGTGACGGCCGGTCCTTCTGGGGGCGGGTTCGGCATGGGCGGGCCCGGGGGCGGCGGTGGCCGGGGTGGCCCCGGCGGTGACGGCGACGGCGGGCAGCGCGGCGGCATGCAGCGACCGCCCGGTCAGGCGCAGGGGCAGGGCCAGGCGCAGGGCCAGGCGCAGGGCCAGGGGACACCTCCTGGCCAGGCCCCGGGCGGTATGCCCACCGCACCCGGCGGTACGGGTACGGGTACGGGTACGGGCACCGGCGCGGGCGCGAACCCCGGCTTCGGCGAGGGCATGCGGGGCGGCGGCGGAGGCGGCGGTATGGGCGGGCTGCTCAACGGCGCGACCGTCGACGCCGAGGCGAAGGCGCTGCTGGAGAAGGAGGCGGACGACTACACCTGGGTCGCCGCGGCCGTCGGCGCGCAGAACGCGGCCAGCTACCAACTCGCCACCGGAGAACCGGTGATGGCGATCGGCGGCTTCAACGGGAGCGACCCGTCGCCGACGCTCGCCCAGTTCAAGAAGTACGTCGCGGAGGGGAAGGTGCACTACTTCGTCTCGGGCGGCGGTATGGGCGGCGGCCCCGGAGGCTCCTCCGGCACCTCCTCCCAGATCTCCTCCTGGGTGACGGAGAACTTCACCGAGGTCACCGTCGGCAGCGCCACGTTCTACGACCTGACGCAGCCGGTGAGTTGAGGTCCGGGGGTGTGCGCGGTCGGGCTCAGAACCCGGCCGCGTACGTCCAGAAGTCCCGCATCACCTGCGGTGCGGCGGGTCCGGACATCTCCATCTGGGTGAGCAGGACGGCGACCGTGCCCGTGGACGGGACGATGTGGGCGGTGGTGCCTGTGCCGCCGACCCAGCCGTAGCGGCCGAGGACGTTCCACGGGGCGGCGATCTCGACGTCCACCGCGCCGCCGAACCCCCAGCCCTGGCCCTCGGTGAACAGCCCGCTCGCGGCGCGCTGCTCCGGGGTCAGGTGGTCGGTGGTCATCTGGCGGACCGACTCGGCGGCCAGCACCCGGTCGCCGTCGTCGTTCAGGCCCCCGGCGAGCAGCATCCGGCCGAAGGCGTACCAGTCGTCGACGGTCGAGACCAGGCCCCCGGCGCCGGACGGGAAGGCGGGCGGGCTGCTCCACTGCCCGTCCGGGGCGTCGACCAGCACCGGATCGCTTCCGCTGTCCGACCCGGCCCGGTAGTAGCCGGTGAACCGGTCCAGCGCGGCGGGCTCCACGGCGAACGCGGTGTCCGTCATGCCGAGGGGCGCGAACAGCCGCTCCGCCAGATACGCGGGCAGCGGGCGGTCGGCGACCCGGGCGACGAGGACGCCGAGGATGTCGGAACACGTGTTGTAGAGCCACCCGTCGCCCGGCTGGTGCAGCAACGGGATACGGGACAGCGCGGCCATCCAGGCGTCCGGCGCGGGGACGTCCCGCACCTGCGGCGAGCCCTGTTTCAGCTCCGCGAACAGCGGGGCGACGGCCGGGAGCGAGAAGTCGGACGGGAAGCCGTATCCGGCGCGGAAGGTCAGCAGGTCCAGCAGGGTGATCGGGCGGACCGCCGACACCACGTCGTCGACCGGGCTCTCGGGGGTCCGTACGACCAGCGGCGAGGCCAGCTCGGGCAGCCACGCCGAGACCGGGTCGGCGGGGGCGATCAGGCCGTCCTCGACGAGCGTCATGGCGGCCGCCGCCACGACGGGCTTGGTGATCGAGGCGATACGGAAGAGCGAGTCCCGCCGCATCGGCGCGGACCCGGCGAGCCCGGCCGTGCCGGCCGACACCACCTCCGTGCGTTCGCCCCGGGCGACCAGGGCCACCGCTCCCGGCATCGATCCTTCGGCGATGTGGGTGTTCAGCAGGTCGTGCAGGGTGGTGGAGGTGGTCATGGTCGTCGTCGTCCTTCGTCCGGTACCGCGTGTTCTCTCGGAGCTCTGGGCCCGCCCTCGGGCAGGAAGACGCGCTCCGGCCGTAAAAGGAAGCTTTCAGGCCGAAAATGCCGAAGCTGCCCAGGCCGCCCAGGCTGCCGAAACCGCTCAGGCTGCCGAAACCGTCGAGGCTGCCGAACGTGGAGACTTCCGGACGGCTCCGGACTCATCGGTCCCGTCCCCTCCCGCGTACCGACAGGTCCGCCACCACGGGCCGGTGGTCGGAGGCGACGCTCCGCGGCACCCACGCCTTCCGCACCGTGATCCCGCCCTTCGACACCGCCACGAAGTCGATCCGCTTGACCGGGTCCTGCGCCGGGAAGGTGGGCGCGCCCGGGTCGACGTCGGCCAGCTCCCGCCAGAGCGGGGCCAGTTCGGGGGCGGCGGGCTCCGCGTTGAAGTCGCCGAGCAGGATCTGCGGGCCCCGGTCCTCGGCCATGATCCGCCGGGTGTCGGCGACCTGGGCGACGCGGACGGCGGGGTCCGGGCGGTAGTCGAGGTGGGTCACGTACACGTGCACGGGCAGCCCCCGCACCCGTACGACGACCTCGCCGAAGCCCGGGGCGGGCGCCGGGACCGGGTTCGGGTCCTGGGTCGAGAGGCGGGTGATCTCGTGGTTCTCGGCGCTCACGATCCGGTGCCGCGACAGCACGGCGACGCCGTACTCCGCGCGGGGCCCGCCCGGTTCGGCCGGGTCCAGGCTGTAGATCGGCGCGAAGGAGACACGCATACGCAGCCGGCGCGCCAGCTCTCCCGCGAGATCCCGCCATCCGCTGCGGGCGCCCCAGTGCCGGTCGACCTCCTGAAGCCCGATCACATCCGCGTCCAGCGAACGGAGTTCGGCGGTCTGGCGGTCCAGGTCGAAGACCCCGTCCAGGCCCACCCCCGGCGTGGATGTTGTACGTGGCGACCCGCAGCGGCAGTCCTCCGCCGGGCCCGCCGGCCCCGCCCGAAGGGGAGTTCGGCGCGGTGGCGACGGCGGCGGCAGCGGGCGGTGTGACGAGCGCTCCCAAGAGGGAGGCTGCGAGGAGCAGTTGAGGGATGCGAGGGGAACGGCGACGCAGCGACATGGCTCTCCAAACGGCCGAAAATCGCGCACTTTGTCAGGTCAGCGTCGAGAACCGTACCGCCGGGTCGCCCCCCGGGTCCCGGCGGCGCGACGGGCCCGACGCCGCCGAAATCGACTTGTACGTTGTACAGGGCTGCCTTACGGTGTACGACACACAGTCCTGTACGCCGTACAACAACCGGTCGAACGATCATGGGCCGGTCGACCCATGGAGCCCAAGGAGCCCGCATGACGGCGCCCGCCGCAGAGCGAAACGACCTCTCCCCCCAGGGACATCCGCAACGCTGGCTGATCCTCGGCGTCATCTGCCTGGCCCAGCTCACGGTGCTGCTCGACAACACCGTCCTCAATGTCGCGATCCCCTCCCTCACCACGGAGCTGAACGCCTCCACCGCCGATGTGCAGTGGATGATCAACGCCTACTCGCTCGTCCAGGCGGGCCTGCTGCTCACCGCGGGCAGCTCGGCCGACCGCTACGGGCGGAAGAAGATGCTGATGGTGGGCCTCGCCCTGTTCGGCGTCGGCTCGCTGGTGGCCGGGCTCGCCCAGTCCTCCGGCCAGCTCATCGCGGCCCGCGCCGGGATGGGCGTCGGCGGCGCGCTGCTGCTCACCACCACGCTCGCCGTCGTGGTCCAGATCTTCGACGAGACCGAGCGGGTCAAGGCGATCGGCATCTGGTCCACCGTCGCCTCCCTCGGGTTCGCGGCGGGGCCGCTGTTCGGCGGGTTCGTCCTCGACCACTTCTGGTGGGGCGCGATCTTCCTCATCAACATCCCGGTGGCCCTGATCGGTCTGGTCGCCGTCGCCCGGCTCGTACCGGAGTCCAGGATCATGCAGGGCGACCGGCCCGATCTGCTGGGCGCACTGCTCTCCACGATCGGTATGACCGCCGTGGTCTTCGCGATCATCTCCGGGCCCGAGCACGGCTGGACGTCCGGCCGGGTGCTGCTGACGGTGTTCGTCGGCGTCGCCGTGCTGACCGGGTTCGTGCTGTGGGAGCTGCACATCCCGTACCCGATGCTCGACATGCACTTCTTCCGGAACCAGAAGTTCGTCGGCGCGGTGGCGGGCGCGCTCCTGGTCGCCTTCGGGATGACCGGCTCGCTCTTCCTGCTCACCCAGCACCTCCAGTTCGTGCTCGGGTACGGGCCGTTGGAGGCGGGTCTGCGGACGGCCCCGATGGCGCTGACCGTGGTCGTCCTCAACCTGGCCGGCCTGGGCGCCCGGATGGTGCGGAAGACCGGGACGCCCGTCGTCATCGCGGTGGGGATGAGCTGCCTGGCGGCCGGACTCGCCGCCATCGCGCTCCTCGGACGGCACGGGTACGGCGGGATGCTGTTCGGCCTGCTCGTGATGGGGGTGGGGATCGCGCTGGCGATGCCCGCGATGGCCAACGCCATCATGAGCGCCATCCCGCCGGAGAAGGCCGGGGTCGGCGCCGGGGTCAACGGCACGCTCGCGGAGTTCGGCAACGGGCTCGGGGTCGCGGTGCTCGGCGCCGTGCTGAACGCCCGGTTCGCCGCGCTCGTACCGGCCGCCGTCGGCGCCACCTCACTGCCCGCGGCCCTGGCCGCCGCGGACGGGCCCACCGCCCGGGAGCAGATCAAGGACGCCTTCTCCTCGGGCCTGGAGGCCAGCCAACTGGTCGGCGCGGTCGCGGTGCTGGCGGGCGGTCTGCTCGCCGCGTTCCTGCTGCGCCGGGCCGAGCGGGTGGAGGCGGCGGCGGCCGGGACGACCGGGGCGGCCGCCGCCGCGCCGGCCGCCGGGGCAGAGAGCCCCGCCTCCGCCGAGCAGATCGCCCCGGCCGAGCAGGGCGACCCCGCCGAGCAGGGCGACCGGCTGAAGAAGGCCGGGGACCGGGCAGACTCGGCGGGACCGGCGGCATAGCATCGGACGGGACGCGCGTACCGGACCGTCAGCGTCCGGTACGCCGCCCTTCCGGCAGGACCACCGGGTCCCGCCCCTACCGGCAGGACCGGCCCGGTCCCGCCACTTCCGGCAGGACGGCTCGGTGGGTCGGTCCGAGCAAGACGAGGAGAGTGCGCCATGGTGTCCGCGTCCGGGGCCGAGTCAGCGTCCGAGTCCGACCGCGCGAACGACACCGTGCGGACCAGCGTGTGGCTGGACCGGCGGACCCCCGCGCGCTCCCGCCGGTCGGAGTCCCCGGCGGGCCTGGACCGCAACCGCATCACCGAGGCATCGGTGCGGCTGCTGGACGCCGACGGCCTCGCCAAGTTCTCCATGCGCCGGCTCGCCGCCGAGCTGGACGTCACCGCGATGTCCCTCTACTGGTACGTCGACACCAAGGACGACCTCCTGGAGCTGGCGCTCGACTCGGTCTACGCCGAGATCGCCCCGCCCCGCGAGGGCGCCGACTGGCGGGACCGGCTGCGGGACCTGGCCCGCAGCTACCGCGAACTCCTCGTCCGCCACATCTGGATCTCGCCGCTGGCCGGTACCTTCCTCAACATCGGCCCGAACTCCATGCTGTTCTCGTACGCGGTCCAGGACATCGTCCGGGCCACCGGCCTGCCCCTGGAGCGGCAGACGGGCGCGCTCTCGGCGGTCTTCCAGTTCGTGTACGGATTCGGCACCGTCGAGGGCCACTTCAAGGCGCGCTGCGACGCGACCGGGCTCACGCAGGACGAGTACCACCAGCGGGCGATGGGCACGATCAGAGCGCAGCCGCACATGAAGGAGATCGCCGCGTACTCCGACGACATCATGGCGGCCCGGGGCGGCGACACCGTCGAGGAGATGCGCGAGCGGGACTTCGTCTTCGCGCTGGACCTGCTGATCGCGGGCATCGAGACGATGAGCGACCGGACCGGCTCCCCCGCACAGTAGAACCGCCCCGGCGGTCAGTATCCGCGCGCCACGTCCACCGTCAGCTCGGGCCGCCGGCCCGCCGTCACGGCCTCCCAGCAGGCGGCGAAGTCCACGGCCACGTCCTCGTCGGTGGTGATGCCCGAGGAGTGCGAGGTGATGACCGTACGGGGCAGCCTCCACACCGGGTCGTCGGGCGCGGCCGGTTCCGCCGGCAGCACGTCCAGGACCGCCCGCCGCACCCGGCCCTCCCGCAGCGCGCCCTCCAGCGCCCCCATGTCCACGGTCGCGCCCCGCCCCACGTTGACGAACGTCGCCCCGCGCACCGCCGCGAACCGGGCGGCCCCGAAGAAGCCCTTTGTGGCCCCGGTCGACGGCAGCGTGGAGATCACCCAGCGGGCCTCGGCCAGCGCCTCGGCGTCCTCACCGGCCCCGACGACCAGGTCGAAGCCGGGCACCACCCGGGCGGAACCCGGCACCACCGGGCCAGGGCCGGAACCCTGCGGCGGCCCGGACCGTGTCGTGCGGGCGACGCCCACCGTGCGTACCCCGCAGGCCGCCAGCAGCCGTCCGACGGCCGCGCCGATGCGCCCGGTCCCGTAGATCAGCGCGGTCCGCCCGGCGATGAGCTCCGTGGGCAGGCGCTCCCAGTGCGCGCGGGCGTGCTGGGCGGTGAACTCCGGTACGGACTGGCACTCGGCGAGCATCCAGCCCAGCACGTACTGGGCCATCCGCTCGCCCATCCGCCCCACGGTCCGGGTCAGCAGCGCCGGGGCGGGCCAGGGGCCGGCGGAGAACAGGGGGTCCGTGCCCGCGTTGACGCTGTGGAACCAGAGCAGTCGGTCCGTCCGCAGCGCGTCGGGCAGCGTCTCGCCCACGCAGAGCAGGGGCTCGTCGCCCGGCGGCGGGACATCCGCCAGGGGCTCCGCGCCCCGCCCGGCGATCCGCTCCAGCTCCCGCGCCAGGCCGCCGCCCGGCGAGGGCGCGACCAGCAGCCGGGCCCGCGCGAGATCGTCGGGCGCGGGCAGCGGGGTCGCGGTCATCGCGGGATCAGCTCCCCGGGGCCAGGCGGGCCGGGAAGCCGCCGGTGGCGACGGGGCCCCAGCGCTCCGGGGTGACCCGGATGATCGACTTGCCCTGCTTCACCATCGCCGCCCGGTACTCGTCCCAGTCCGGATGCTCGCCCGAGATGTTCCGGAAGTACTCGACGAGCGGCTCGACGGAGTCCGGGGCGTCGATGACCTCCGCCGTACCGTCGATCTGCACCCACGGCCCGTCCCACTCGTCCGACAGCACGATCACGCTGACCCGTTCGTCGCGCCGCGCGTTGCGGGTCTTGGCGCGCTCGGGGTACGTCGACATGACGATCCGCCCCGAGTCGTCCACGCCGCAGGTCAGCGGGGAGCCCTGGGGGCGGCCGTCGGACCGGGCGGTGAGCAGGACCGCCCGGTGCCGGGGGCGTACGAACGCCAGCAACTCGTCGAGCTCCACGGCGGTGTTGGTCGCGATGTTCGGTGCCATGCCCACCACCCTACGACCGGGCCGAACCGCCGGCCGGGCAACGCCTCGCCCCCACGAGCGAGCCGACGGCCGGCCGGGCAACGCCTCGCGCGACCGGCGCGAGGCGGGCCGGGGGTCACGGCACGGGCAGTGCCTCGCCCTGCACCGCCTGGATGTCCAGTTCCACGCGCAGGGTCGTGCCGATCGCGGAGATGCCCGCCTGGACGACCTGGTTGTAGTTCATCGCGAAGTCGTCGCGGCGCAGTTCGGCGGTGGCGTGGAAGGCCGCGCGCACCCCGCCCCACGGGTCGGGCCCGGTGCCGAGGTAGCTGAGGTCCAGGTCGACGGGGCGCGAGACGCCGTGCATCGTCAGCTCGCCGTGCACGGTCCAGCGGTCGGGTCCGGCCGGGGCGAGGGCGGTGGAGCTGTAGGCGATCTCCGGGTACCGGTCCACGTCCAGGAAGTCGGGCGAGCGCAGATGCTTGTCCCGCATGCCGTTGCCGGTGTCGATGCTGGCCGCCCTGATCACCGCGTCGACGCGGGATCGGGAGACGTCCTCGGCGATCTCGATCCGGCCGCCGAAGTCGGTGAAGCGGCCGTGCACGCTGGAGATCCCCAGGTGCTGGGCGACCGCGCCGACCGAGGAGTGCGCGGGGTCGAGCGACCAGGCGCCCGGCGGCGGCAGCTGCACCCCGCCCTGGCGGGCCAGCACGATCTGGCCGCCCTCGATCCGGCCGCTCGCGGTGACGAGGGCGGTCGAGGCGGCGGGGGCGTACCCGACCGCCGTGACGATCACCGTGTACGCGCCGGCCGCGAGGGAACCGTCCGTGCGGACGGCGCCGTCCTCGTCGGCCGTGGCCCGCAGCACCTGGGCGCCGGTCATGTCGGTGACCGTCACGACGGCGTGCTGGACCGCCCAGCCGTCCCGTGTCCGTACCTGTGCGCGAAGTCCCATCCGTACCTCTCCTAGAAGCCCTGGCTCGATGACCCGTCCGGCCGTGCCGTCGGGAAATGAGTCGGGCCCCGGGGCGGACACGGCAGGCCGTCCCCTGCCCGCCGTACCCGCCTCCGGGGCCCATTTCCACCCGGTCGCGACAGCCTCTCCGCTCGAAGTGCCGTCCGACCAGGGGTCTTCGCGATCCCTTCACGTGCGCACGCGCATCCCTATAGGTGCACGTGCGCACGCGCCGGAGGGATCAATCACTCACCCGAGTGGGCGAGTTCGATGTCGTGACCGTCGACTCCCGTACCGCTGACGGTGAGGGAGCCCGCCACCGGCGGGTAGCCGGTCGCGATGACCGTGTACTCGCCCGTGTCCAGGTCGGTGAAGGCGTACGCCCCGTCCTCGCCGGTCGTCGCGGTGGCGACCACGTTGCCCGCCGCGTCGATCAGCGTGACCCGGGCGTCGGCCAGCGGGCTCCGGGCGGACCCGGCCCGCACGACGCCCTGGACCAGTGCACCGGACCGCAGCGCGGCCTCGACGCGGGTGACGCCCTGGCCGCCGATCTCCACCGGCAGCGCCAGCGGACGAAAGCCGGCCGCGTTGACCGCGACGGTCACGGAGCCCGGGATCAGCTCGCCGAAGGCGAACTCACCGGTCGGGCCGGACGTGCCGGTGGCCAGTACGTCGCCCCGGACGTCGGTCACGATGACCATCGCGCCGTCGACCGGAGTGCCGGACCCTTCGGCCCTGACGGTTCCGGCCAGCCCGCTCGTACCGGACAGCAGGATGTCGAAGGCCAGCGGCTCCTCGCCGACGACCACCGTGGACGCCTGCGGCTGGTAGCCGTCGGCGGAGGCGATCAGCACATAGCTGCCGGAGCCGGGGGCGTCCAGGGTGTAGCCGCCGTCGGGCCGGGCCACGGAGCGCCCGAGCTGACGGCCGCCCAGCGAGATCAGGGTGACGGCCGCACGGGCGACCGGAGCACCCTCCGCGCCGCGCACCACACCGTGTACGGGAGTGCCCTGGACGGTGTCGAGGACGTCGTACGAGGCGGGAGCGCCGGCACCGTCGTCAGCGGTGGTGTCCACCGAGGTGACCCCGGCCGCGCCCTCGGAGACCAGTCCGGCAGCGCCGACGGCGGCGGGCACGGGGGCCTCGGCCGCCTCGACGGCCGCCGGGGCGTCGGCCGGGGTGTCGTTCCCGGCGCTGGTCTTCAGGGCGACCTCCTTGATGAAGATCGTCACGATGAAGGCGATCAGCGCGCACGGAGCGGCGTACAGGAAGACGTCGCCGACGCCGTGCCCGTACGCGGTCTCCATGACCACGCGGAAGGGCTCGGGAAGCTTGTCCAGGTCGGGGATGCCCCCGCCGCCGGTACCGCCGTGGCCGAGCTTGGCGCCCTCGGGACCGAGTTCGGCGAGGCCGTCCTTGACGTACTGCGTGACGCGGTTGCCGAGCACCGCGCCCAGCGCCGAGACGCCGATCGCACCGCCGAGGGACCGGAAGAAGGTGACGACGGAGCTCGCGGAACCGAGGTCCTCGGGAGCGACCTGGTTCTGCGTGGCGAGGACCAGGTTCTGCATCATCATGCCGATGCCGAGGCCCATGACGAACATGAAGACCGCGACGTGCCAGTACTCGGTGTCGTACCGGATCGTGCCGAGCATCCCGAGCCCGGCCGTGACCAGGAAGCCACCGCTGACCAGCCACGCCTTCCAGCGCCCGGTCTTGGTGATGATCTGGCCGGAGACGGTAGAGGAGAGGAAGAGCCCCGCGATCATCGGGATGGTCATGACGCCGGACATCGTCGGCGACTTGCCGCGCGCCAGCTGGAAGTACTGGCTGAAGAACACGGTGCCCGCGAACATCGCGATACCGACGAACAGCGAGGCGATCGAGGCCAGCGTGATGGTGCGGTTACGGAAGAGGCGCAGCGGAATGATCGGCTCGGCGGCGCGCGACTCGACGAGGACGAAGATCAGGCCGAGCAGGACGGAGCCCGCGACCATCACGTACGTCTGCCACGACAGCCAGTCGTACTTGTCGCCCGCGAAGGTCACCCAGACCAGCAGGAGCGAGACGGCGGCGCTGATGAAGAACGCGCCGGTCCAGTCGACCTTGACGCCCTCGCGCTTGACGACCGGGAGCTTCAGGGTCTTCTGGAGCACGATCAGGGCGATGATCGCGAACGGCACGCCCACGTAGAAGCACCAGCGCCAGCCCATCCAGCTGGTGTCGGTGATGACGCCGCCGAGCAGCGGACCGCCGACGGTGGCGACGGCGAAGACCGCGCCCAGGTAGCCGCTGTAGCGGCCGCGCTCGCGCGGGGCGATCATCGCGGCCATCACGATCTGCGCGAGGGCGGAGAGCCCGCCGACGCCGATGCCCTGGACGACCCGGCAGGCGATGAGCATGCCGCTGCTGGTCGACATACCGGCGACGACCGAGCCCAGGACGTAGATGATCAGGGCTATCTGGACCAGCAGCTTCTTGCTGAAGAGGTCCGAGAGCTTGCCCCAGAGCGGGGTGGTGGCGGTCATGGCCAGCAGCGAGGCCGTCACGACCCAGGTGTAGGCGCTCTGGCCGCCGCCGAGGTCGGAGATGATCTCGGGCAGGGCGTTGGAGACGACCGTCGACGACAGGATCGCGACGAACATGCCGAGCAGCAGCCCGGTCAGCGCCTCCATGATCTGCCGGTGTGTCATCGGCGTGCCGTCGGAGGCGCCGGAGGCGGTGGTGCCGCCGTGCCCTCCGTGCTTGGCGTGGCCGCCCCGCACACCGGTGGGTGTGGTCGTAGCCATTGAGTTCCTTATCCGTGCGTATTTGCTTCTGTTACACAGGTGTACGGGTGTGAGCCTCGTCGCCGAGGCGGGTCCTGCACTCGCCGGTGTGACTTCCGGGGGCGCAGCCGCCGGATCCGCGACAGGCGAAGCTGTCGCGCAGCCGGGACAGCAGCGCGATGAGCCGGCCGACGTCCTCGTCGGACCAGTCCTGGAGGTTGTGGGCGAACATCTCGGTGGTCCGCCGGGTCAGTTCGCCGAGCTGCTCGTGCCCGCCGGGGGTCAGCCGCAGGATGCGGGACCGCTTGTCCGCCGGGTCCGGAGACCGTTCGATCCAGCCGCGATCGGCCACATGGGCCACGTGGCGACTGGTCACCGACATGTCCACGGACAGCAGCTCGGCGAGCCGGCTGATCCGCATCTCGCCGTGCCGGTCCAGGAGGGTCAGTACGGCGGCGGATCCCGCGGGGCACTCGGGGGGCAGGGCTCGGGCGAGCCCTCTTTTGACGGCCCCGACGGCGCTGAGCTGCCGGGCCAGTTCCTCGTAACTACTCCGTGCGGCCACGGGAACCCCCAGCACACTCACGACTATGTTGTTGCTTAGGGCAACGATAGAAGCCGTTGGTTGCTGCAGGCAAACGAAAACGGCCTTGCAGAAGTAAAGGAACGCAAAAGCCTCCGTAGGGTCGAGGTCAAGCGCGTTCCGCGCCTGTTCTCCGTACGCTTTCCGCGTGATCTCCGGGCCTCGCCGCCGCAGGTGGAGCGGGGTGCCGGACGGCCCCGGGGGTTGGGCCGGGGGCCCGAGTTCGCTAGGGTCCTGCCCCATGGCACACAACCCCCACGCCCCTCAGCCGGGCCCCGAGGGCAACCACGACCCGGCGGGCAGCACGCAGATGTTCCGCGCCTTCGTCGACGAGGGCGAGCCGCAGCGCCGGCAGCAGCCCGCGGCGACCTCGTCCGGGCCGAGAGTCGGGGTGATCGCGGCGGTGATCGCGGTCGTCGTCGTCCTCGGTGCGGTGGCCTGGCTCGCACTGGGCTGATCCACGACAGCACGACCGTACGACTGCACGACCGTACGATCCGGCCGCACGGGGAACGGACGGCGGAGCCATGACGACCGGCTCCCGCTCCGCCCCCGGGCGGCCTTCGTGCGTCCGGGGGCGGGCTGTGCGGGGTGTGCGTGTTCCGCGGGTCCGGATCACTCCCACTCGGCGGAGACGTCCTGGGTCTCGACGCGCATGCCCAGTGGGACCCGCCAGGACTCCACGCAGACGGTGTACGTCTTGGAGCGCGTCGAACCCGCGTCGATCGGGGCGGGCAGGGGCTGGGACGAGGTGATCGTCGCCCAGTCGACGCCGAGGGCGCCGATGATGTGCGTGGCGAAGGTGACGGTCCCCGAGCGCGCCGGGGAGCCGCCGGTGTTGCGGAACTCCACGGTCACCTTCTCGCACCACCGCTTGTCCGCCGCCGCGCGCTGCGGGGCGCTCAGCGTCAGCGCGGCCGGGGTCGCGGGCGGGGCGGGCGGCTTCGGGGTGCCGGAGGACCCGCCGCCGCCCGGCTTCGAGGGCGTGGAGGGCTTGGCGGGCTCGGCGGGCTTCGCGCCGGGCGCATCGGACGAACCGGGAGAGCTGGGTGAACCGGGCGAGCCGGGTGAACTGGGCGAACCATGAACCCCCGCCGCATCGGCAGACCCAGGTGCACCGGCAGCCCCCTGGCCGCCGGCCGACCCCGTACGCGCCCCACCGCCACCGGGACCGTCCTGGGAGCCCCGCGGCACGCTCGCGCCGGGGGAGGAGCCCGCAGACGGGGACGCACCGCCCCCACGACCGCCACTCGCCGCACCCCCGCCGCTCTCGTCGAGGGGAGTGAGCGTCACCTCGCCCGAAGGCCGCCCGTCCCCGCCCGAGGGGCCCTTCGAGTCTTCGGCGGCCGCGCCCACCGCCACGTAACCGTCTCCCGGTCCGCTTCCGCAGCCGGACAGGAGGCCGGCGCCCAGGCACAGCGCGGCCGCCGAGGCGGCGACGGCGCTGCCTCGGCGGCCGGTGGAGCCGCATGTCTGACGTCGCATCGCGTCAGTGTGTCTGACGCACCGTCAAAGTTGAACCCCGGTGCACCGATCCACAAGTTTCGGCCGACGGAAGCGACGGAGGGACCGGTGTCCCGGTCCGCTCAGTCAGCGATGAGACCTTCCCTGAGCTGCGCGAGCGTGCGGGTGAGCAGCCGGGAGACGTGCATCTGGGAGATGCCGACCTCCTCGCCGATCTGCGACTGCGTCATGTTCGCGAAGAACCGCAGCATGATGATCTGGCGCTCGCGCGGGGCGAGCTTGGCCAGCAGCGGCTTCAGCGACTCGCGGTACTCGACGCCTTCCAGCGCCGTGTCCTCGTAGCCGAGGCGGTCGGCGAGCGAGCCCTCGCCGCCGTCGTCCTCGGGCGAGGGGGAGTCCAGGGAGGAGGCGGTGTAGGCGTTGCCGACGGCGAGACCGTCGACCACGTCCTCCTCGGAGACCCCGAGCGCGCGGGCCAGCTCCGGCACGGTCGGCGAGCGGTCGAGCTTCTGCGCGAGCTCGTCGCTGGTCTTGGTCAGCGCGAGCCGCAGCTCCTGGAGGCGGCGGGGGACCCGCACGGACCAGGAGGTGTCGCGGAAGAAGCGTTTGATCTCGCCGACGACGGTGGGCATCGCGAACGTCGGGAACTCCACGCCCCGTTCGCAGTCGAACCGGTCGATCGCCTTGATCAGGCCGATCGTGCCGACCTGGACGATGTCCTCCATCGGTTCGTTGCGGCTGCGGAACCGCGCCGCGGCGTACCGCACCAGCGGGAGGTTCAGTTCGATCAGTGTGTCCCGCACGTAGGTCCGCTCCGGACTGTCCGTTCCCTCGGGCCCCGAGGCGGGGCCGAGCGCGGCGAGCCGCAGGAACAGGGAGCGGGACAGCGTGCGGGTGTCGATGGCTTCCGGTGAGCTGGTGAGCACGGCGGGTGCCGGCACGCTCTTCGTGAGCGTGAGCACCTTCGAGCTGCCCTGTTCTTCGGACATGCCACCCCCTTGAGGTCGCGGACGGTCGCGGTGGCCGCGACCATCGGAGGAACGCAGCCTCCACCTGAATACCGGAGGCGGGGCTGCGGCAAACGCGCTTCGAGCAGAATGTCACATGTCGGCAACACGCTGTAGTGACATGTCGACAAGTCAGCGCCGAATCCGCCCTGGAAACAGGGGGTGTAGGGCTTTTATGCCGTCAGAACTGCTCTGTGGACGGTCTACCCGTTCCGGTTACGCCTCGATCCTGTTTGCGGATCTCAGTCGGGCGAAGCTTCGGGCGAGGAGCCTTGACACATGCATCTGGGAGACGCCCAGTTCCGCGCTGATCTGAGACTGGGTCAAGTTGCTGTAGTAGCGCAGCAGAAGGATGCGCTGCTCGCGCTCGGGGAGCTGGACGAGGAGGTGGCGTACGAGATCGCGGTGCTCGACGCCGGCGAGCGCGGGGTCCTCGTAACCGAGCCGGTCGAGCAGTCCGGGCAGCCCGTCGCCCTCCTGGGCGGCTTCCAGCGAGGTCGCGTGGTACGAGCGCCCGGCCTCGATGCAGGCGAGCACCTCGTCCTCGGAGATCTTGAGCCGCTCGGCGATCTCGGCGGTGGTCGGGGACCGGCCGTGAGCGGTCGTCAGGTCCTCGGTGGCCCCGGTGACCTGGACCCAGAGCTCGTGCAGTCGGCGAGGGACGTGGACGGTGCGCACATTGTCGCGAAAGTAACGTTTGATCTCGCCGACGACGGTGGGCATCGCGAAGGTGGGGAACTGGACCCCGCGTTCCGGATCGAACCGGTCGATGGCGTTGATCAGACCGATCGTGCCGACCTGGACGACGTCCTCCATCGGTTCGTTGCGGCTGCGGAACCGCGCCGCGGCGTACCGCACGAGCGGGAGGTTCGCCTCGATGAGGGCGGCCCGGACCCGGCGGTGCTCCGGAGTGCCCGGCTCCAGGTCGGTGAGCTGGCCGAAGAGGACCTGGGTGAGCGCCCTGGTGTCGGCACCGCGGGCCCTGGCGGGCCGGGCCGAGGGGTCCGGGGTCTCGGTCTGGATGTCCTCGGCCCGGACGGTCGGGACGTTCTGACCGCTGTGGCCGCTCTGGCCGTTCTGGACGGTCTGGGGAGGCACTTGAGGCGCTGTACTGGCCGGCACGGTGACGCCACCCCTTTGCGGTCAACTACGGTCAACTCATCCGTCAAAAGCGGTCATAGCATCACAAGACATGTCCACTGTGTGCAAGCACCGCATAGTGCCGTGTTGACGGCATAAGGGTTTAAAAAGAACAAGGAAACCCCCCGCCGGAACGGCGAGGGGTTGGGCGGAACCGGTACGGGGAACGGGTGGCCGGTCTCCGCGAGAGAGGTCAGAAGGGGTAGTCGGCGATCACCCAAGTGGCGAATTCGCGCCACTGTCCCGCGGCGGCCTGGTGGGCGGGGTGCTCGATGTACCGCTTGAGGGCGTCCTCGTCGGCGACGGCGGAGTTGATGGCGTAGTCGTACGCGATCGGCCGGTCGGTGATGTTCCAGGCGCACTCCCAGAACTCCAGCTCCGGGACCTGCCCCGCCAGCTCCCGGAAGGCCCGGTCCCCGGCGACGACCCGCGGGTCGTCCCGCTCGACGCCCTCGTTCAGCTTGAAGAGGACCAGGTGGCGGATCATCGTGGGGCTCCTACTTCACCAGTTCTGACATGAAGTCACCGACGCTCTGCGCGGCGGTGGAAATGCCCTCGAACCCTACCTGGACCAGCTCGGCGGCCCGCTGGGGAGACATGATGATCGTGTACAGCACGAAGACCACCAATATGTAGATGATGATCGTCTTTGCCTTGGCCACAATCCTCGCCCCTCCATCGTCCCCGCGTGCGATCGGGCGATTGTATCCGCACGAATGGCCGTATCCGGGGGCTGTACCCGGTCCGTATCCGGGCTGTTTCTGATCACTGATGCGCTCTTTAAGGACCTACGACCCCGCCATCGGGGTCTTTCGCCCGACCTCACGGCTCCCGCCGCCCGGCAGGATGGATACCGAGCCCGACGGGACCAGGCAGGACCCGAAGGGCCCGGAACAGGGCCTCCCTGTGGGGCCACCGCCGCGCGATACCCCCTGACCGCGGCGGGCGTGCCAGCAGGCCCTGTTCTCATCGGGGGAAGCGGCTTGTCCCCCCGATGCCGCTTCCCCCGACCTGAACCGCGAAGCCGGAGCGCCCGGCCGCCGTGCATCCTCTGTACGGCGGCCGGGCGCTCTGCTTTTCAGGAGATCGTTCGATCAGGGAGCCCGATCCGCCGGCCCCACGATCGCCCGCAGCGCCGCGAGGTGCCCCCGATAGGCGTTCCGGCCCTGCCGGGTCAGGCGGAGCCAGATGCGCTGCCGGGTGTCACGGACGGCCTTGCGCTGCTCGACGTAGCCGGCGTCCATCAGTACGGAGGCGTGCTTGCTCAGTACGGAGGCGGAGAGGCCGAGTTGCTTCTGGACCAGGCCGAACTCCGCCTCGCCCGCGGTGTCCAGCAGGGCGCAGATACGCAGCCGGTTCGGGGCGTGGATGGTGGCGTCGAAGCCCTGCATCGCATCGTCGGCTTCGGCGCTCACGCGGTCTTCCGGTGCAGTCGGACGAAGGCGAGGTGGAAACCGACGGACACGGCGGCGCCGATCAGCGAGGCCGCGACCAGCCACACCGCCCACCCCGTGACGCGGAACGCGAAAGCCGCCCCCACCAGCAGCACGGGCATGCCGATCGCGAGCGGCACGGTCGCCTGCTTCGGCAGTACGTCCAACCGCAGAGCCACCCCGGTCCTGGCCCGCCACCCCCTGGCCGCGACGGCGAACAGCACCCCGTGCACCGCGGTGATCGCCAGCATGATGCCCATCCAGGCGGGGCTGGGCAGCAGCCAGTCCTCGTCGGCCATGGCGCCTCCGTAGGCGATCGGGAGCGCGGCGACGTAGAGCGTGAGCGTGATGAAGAACCAGTTCGGCCACGGCGTGGCCGAGAGCGCCGCGGCGGAGGCCTGGACGCGCTCGGTGTCGGCGAGCGCGGAGTGAGCCTGCTCTGGCGTCGGTCGTAGCCCGTTGGTTTCCATGACGGAAAGAGTAGCGGACGGTTTCCGCCACGGAAAGAGAAGCTTTTCCGATGCGGAAAGTGGAGGGTGCGGCGGGGCTTCGACCCGGAGCACGGGCCACGCCCGGAGGGTCGCCCTGGTCATCGACGTACAGCATGCGGCGGACGTGGGCACCCACGAGAACTGCGACCCTCAACGTCGAAGGCCCCCGCAGCGAGCTGCGGGGGCCTTCGACGTATTGCCCGGTGAGAGCAATGGCGGAGGATACGAGATTCGAACTCGTGAGGGGTTGCCCCCAACACGCTTTCCAAGCGTGCGCCCTAGGCCACTAGGCGAATCCTCCGCCGCAAACAATACAAGACGTTGGAGGGTGCTCGCGAACACGTTCCCCAAAGATCGTCCGGAGAGGGTCCGCAGGTCGTTCGGCGGGGGCGGGCGGGTGGACCTGAGGGGGTGGGGATCCGCTAAGGTGGGCGTCAGCCCCTCACGTGGCGCTATCTGACTGAACTCCCCCAGGGCCGGAAGGCAGCAAGGGTAGGTTGGCTCTGGCGGGTGCGTGGGGGGCCCTTTGCGTTCCCGGGGGGTCTTGGCGGGCGGGTGGTCGGGCGACGTGGGTTCGGTTGTCGGTCGGCCCCGATAACCTCGTAGATGTGTCGTCCCTTGCGCTGTACCGCCGCTACCGCCCCGAGTCGTTCGCCGAGGTCATCGGTCAGGAGCATGTCACTGACCCGCTCCAGCAGGCCCTGCGGAACAACCGGGTCAATCACGCGTACCTGTTCAGCGGGCCGCGCGGCTGTGGAAAGACGACCAGCGCGCGCATCCTCGCCCGCTGTCTGAACTGCGAGCAGGGGCCCACGCCCACGCCGTGCGGGGAGTGCCAGTCCTGCCGGGACCTGGCGCGCAACGGGCCGGGTTCCATCGATGTGATCGAGATCGACGCCGCCTCGCACGGTGGTGTGGACGACGCCCGTGATCTGCGCGAGAAGGCGTTCTTCGGGCCCGCCTCCAGTCGCTACAAGATCTACATCATCGACGAGGCGCACATGGTCACCCCGGCGGGCTTCAACGCCCTGCTGAAGGTGGTCGAGGAGCCGCCGGAGCACCTCAAGTTCATCTTCGCGACGACCGAGCCCGAGAAGGTCATCGGGACGATCCGGTCGCGTACGCACCACTATCCGTTCCGGCTCGTTCCTCCTGGGACCCTGCGCAGCTATCTCGCCGATGTGTGCGGGCGGGAGAACAGCCCGGTCGAGGACGGCGTCCTGCCGCTCGTCGTGCGCGCCGGCGCCGGGTCCGTGCGTGACTCCATGTCCGTCATGGACCAGCTGCTGGCCGGTGCGGGCGACGACGGTGTGACATACGCCATGGCCACCTCCCTCCTGGGGTACACCGACGGCTCGCTGCTCGACTCGATCATCGACGCCTTCGCCGCCGGCGACGGGGCCGCCGCCTTCGAGGTCGTGGACCGGGTCATCGAGGGCGGCAACGACCCGCGTCGGTTCGTGGCCGATCTGTTGGAGCGGCTGCGTGATCTGGTGATCCTCGCCGCCGTGCCGGACGCGGGGGAGAAGGGGCTCATCGACGCCCCCGCCGATGTCGTCGAGCGCATGCAGGCCCAGGCCTCCGTCTTCGGCGCCGCCGAGCTGAGCCGCGCCGCCGACCTGGTCAACGACGGGCTCACGGAGATGCGCGGGGCCACCTCGCCGCGCCTTCAGGTGGAGCTGATCTGCGCCCGGGTCCTGTTGCCCGCCGCCTACGACGACGAGCGGTCGCTGCAGGCCCGGGTCGACCGGCTGGAGCGCGGGGCCTCGGCCGCCGCTGCCGCCTCGTTCGCCGCTCCGCCCGCCGGCGCCGCTCCCATGGGGTACGTGCCGGGCCCGGACGCCCATGCTCCGCAGGCTCATGCCGCCCAGGTCCCTGCCGCCCCCGCCGGTCCGGACGCGGCCCGTGCCGCCGTACGGGGCGAGGCGCCCGCCCCCGCCGCCTACGCACCGCCCGCCGCCGAGCCCGTCCCGCAGGCTCCCGCCCAGGCCTACCCGCCCGCCC
>NZ_JAAGMH010000122.1:0-55028 GCF_010548505.1 Streptomyces sp. SID14515
GCGCTGCCGCCGTCCGCCCGGCTGCTGGACGAGCTGGGCCTGGCCCGCGCCACTCCGGCCTCGCTGATGGCCCGCTGGGCGTCCACGGCGGAGGCCCAGCCCGGCGCCTCGGCGCCCCGGGCCTCGGCTGTCTCCGCGCGCCGCCAGGAGCTGGACAGCCCCAACTCCGGCCGCACCCTCAGCGCGGGCCCGCGCGTCGGACCCCAGCGCACGGCGGCCTCCTCGCAGCGCGACTCCGGCCGCACCCCGTACCCGGCGGCGGGCACCCCCGACCCGGACCGCACCCCGTACCCACCGCTGGACACCCGCGACACCGGCCGCACGCCCTATCCACCGCTGGACACCCGCGACACCCGCGACTCCGAGCGCACGCCCTACCTCGGTGCCCAGCGCTCCGGGCCGAGCCAGGGCTCCCGGGCCGGTGAGCAGGGCGACGCGGTCGCGGACCGGCCCACCGTGCACACCGGCCGGCCGGTCCTGGTGCTCGGGGCGGGCCCCCGGGGCCCCCTCAGCGTCGATCTCGCCGACGAGGGGCCGCATCTGCTGATCGAGGGGCCGCCGGGCAGCGGCCGCACCGAGCTGCTCCGGGCCGTCGCCGCCTCGCTCGCCTCCGCGGCCCGGCCCGACCGGCTCGGCATCCTGCTCGTCGACGGCTCCGGCGGTGAGCAGGGCGAGCGCGGCGAGGGCCTGCTGCCCTGTACGGAGCTGCCGCATGTCTTCACGCACCTCGTGGCGAGCGACCCGGTCCGGATGCGGGAGTTCGCGCAGGCCCTGGGCGGCGAGCTGAAGCGGCGCGCCGAGCTGCTCGGCGACCTGGACTTCGCCGCCTGGCACGAGCGGTACGCCCAACAGGAGGCTCAGCAGGAGGCCTCGCCCCGGATCGTGGGCCAGCGGCCGCCGAGCGGCGCCGAGCGGCGGGGCGATCTGGACTCCCCGGCCAGCGGCACCCTGCGGCTGCGCCCCGCCGCCCGGTCCGCGGACCCGGGCCCGTCCCCGCTGCCCCGGCTCGTCGTCCTCGCCGACGACTTCGACGCCCTGGTCGCCCCGGCGCTCGGCAGCCCGGGCCGGCCCGCCGCCGGTTCGGTGGTGCGGGCGCTGGAGGCCGTGGCCCGGGACGGCGGACGGCTCGGGGTGCATCTGGTCGCCGCCTCCGCGCGCCCCGACCGTACCGAGGACACCGAGCTGGCCCGCGGCGCCCGGCTGCGCATCGTGCTGGACGCCCCGGTGCTGCCGCCGTCCCCGGACGAACCGGCCCCCGGCCGGGGCCGGTTGGGGCATCCGGACGGCCGGGTGACGCCGTTCCAGGGGGGCCGGGTGACCGGCCGCATCCCGCGTACGGCGACGCTGCGCCCCACCGTGGTCCCGCTGGAGTGGGAGCGGATGGGCGATCCGCCGACCCGGCGCCCGGTCCGGGAGCTGGGCAACGGGCCGACCGACCTGGCGCTGCTCGCCAGTGCGCTGGAGCGCGCGGCCCGTTCGGTGAACGCCGAGCGGCTGCCCGCACTGGTCCCGTTCACGGCCTGAGACGACCTGGCACGACCCGCCCCCGACGCGCACAGGGCCACCGGCTCGACATGCCCTGTGCACGCGCACAGGGCCATCGGATCGACGCACCTCTGCCACTCCTCCCTGCCCCTGCCCGGAGCCATGGCCGACATGCACTGACATGACGTCACGAGGCGATCACGATCGCCGTGTTGGGCCCTCCGGCGGTATTGCGGGGCCCGTGCGCCGGGCGTAGGACTGTGCGCACGGACGACGTAGTCCGGGCATGCGGACATGGCCGGGTGCGTACGGAAGAGACGGGGCAGGAATGCGCACAACCCTTCGGATACGCAGGGCCGCACTCGTGTTCGCGGCGGTCGGCGCTCTGGCGCTCACCGGCTGCGGGGGCGACGGCGACGGCAAGAAGAAGACGGGCGACGGTTCAGGCAAGGGCACGGACAGCGCGTCCACGGTCGACCTGCCGAAGCTGGACGGGGAGAACGTCTCCGTCGCCGCGGTCTGGACCGGACCCGAGCAGGCCAACTTCACCAAGGTGCTGGACGAGTTCGAGAAGCGTACGGGCGCGAGCGTCACGTTCGTCCCGGCACAGGACCCGATCATCAACTTCCTGGGCACGAAGATCGCGGGCAAGCAGCCGCCGGACGTGGCGATGATCCCGCAGGTCGGCGCGATCCAGCAGGCGGCCGCGAAGAAGTGGGCCAAGCCGGTCGGACCCGAGGCGCGGGCCCAGCTCGGCCAGAACTACGCCAAGGTCTGGCAGGACCTCGGCGCGGTGGACGGCACCCAGTACGGCGTGTACTTCAAGGCCGCCAACAAGTCGCTGATCTGGTACAACGCCGCCGCGTTCGACAACGCGGGGGCCAGTGAGCCGAAGACCTGGAAGGACTTCCTGACGACCGCGGAGACCATCTCCGCCTCCGGCGTCACCCCGGTCTCGGTGGGCGGCGCGGACGGCTGGACCCTGACCGACTGGTTCGAGAACGTCTATCTCTCCCAGGCGGGTCCGGAGAAGTACGACCAGCTGGCGAAGCACGAGATCCCGTGGACCGACCCGTCCGTGAAGGACGCGCTGACCACGCTGGCCGAGCTGTTCGGGAAGCCGGAGCTGATCGCGGGCGGCGCGGACGGGGCGCTCCAGACGGAGTTCCCGGCCTCGGTCACCCAGACCTTCACCGGGGGCGACCAGCCCAAGGGCGCGATGGTCTTCGAGGGCGACTTCGTCTCGATCAACATCGCGCAGACCGAGGCGAAGATCGGTACGGACGCCAAGGTCTTCCCGTTCCCGGCGGTCGGCGCGGACTCCCCCGTGGTGACCGGCGGCGACGCGGCGGTGGCGCTGAAGGACACCAAGGGCGCGCAGGCGCTGCTGACCTGGCTGGCGTCGTCGGACGCGGCGAAGATCTGGGCCGAGGCGGGCGGGTTCATCTCCCCGAACAAGGGCCTGGACCTGAAGGCGTACCCGAACGACGTGCAGCGCACGATGGCCCAGGCGCTGATCGACGCCGGTGACGACGTCCGGTTCGACATGTCCGACCAGGCCCCGCAGTCGTTCGGCGGGACGCCCGGGAAGGGCGAGTGGAAGATCCTCCAGGACTTCCTGAAGAACCCGAAGGACATCGCGGGGACCCAGAAACAGCTGGAGTCCGAAGCGGTCAAGGCGTACAAGAGCTGACGCCGTGACGACAGCGACCGCGGGGGGCGCCGGTGCGGCGCCCCCCGCCGACGAGACGAGTCCGCGCCCGTCCCCGCCGCCGGATCCGAAGAGGTCCCGCCGGAGCGTGACCGGCACCCGCAGGGTCATCGCGGCGGCGTTCCTGCTGCCCGCGCTGGTGCTGCTCGGTGCGCTGGTGCTCTATCCGATCGGGTACTCGGTCTACCGGTCGTTCTTCGACCAGGCCGGTACGGGCTTCGCCGGGATCGACAACTACAAGGCGCTGTTCACCGACGCCACCATCCTCACGGCGGTGAAGAACAACGCGATCTGGGTGGTCTTCGCCCCGACGGTGGCCACCGCGCTCGGGCTGATCTTCGCGGTGCTGACCGAACGGATCCGCTGGGGCACGGCGTTCAAGCTGATCGTCTTCATGCCGATGGCGATCTCGATGCTGGCGGCGGGCATCATCTTCCGGCTGGTGTACGACCAGGCTCCGGAGCGCGGTGTCGCCAACGCGGTGGCGGTGAGCGTGCACGACACGTTCAACGAGTCCGCCGGCTTCCCGAAGGCCCGCCCGCTGCCCGTGCACCCGCTGGAGAAGGGCGACGGCGGGACGTATCTGTCCAAGGAGCCGATCCGGGCGGGTCAGCCGCTGCGGGTGCCGCTGGTCGGTGTGGCTCCGGCGAAGATGCCGGGTGACGCACGGCCCGCCGAGGGGTCTCCGACGGCCTCCGGTGACGGGATCAGCGGAACGGCCTGGCTGGACTTCACCCGGGGCGGCGGCGGTAAGCCGAATGTCGTCGACCCGAAGGAGCTGGGTCTGAAGGGCCTGAAGGTCGAGGCGGTGAAGGACGGCGAGGTCGTCGCCACCGCAACAGCGGGAGCGGACGGGGTGTTCACCCTGCCCGCCTCGGCGGACGGAGCCCAACTGCGCCTGCCCGCTGACAACTTCCGCGAGCCGTACAACGGCGTCGACTGGCTCGGGCCGTCCCTGGTGACGCCCGGGATCATCGGCAGTTACGTGTGGATGTGGGCCGGGTTCGCGATGGTGCTGATCGCGGCGGGCCTGGCCGGTCTGCCGCGTGAGCTGCTGGAGGCGGCCCGGGTGGACGGCGCCAACGAGTGGCAGGTGTTCCGCCGGATCACGGTGCCGATGCTGGCGCCGGTGCTGGCGGTGGTCCTGGTGACGCTGATGATCAACGTGCTGAAGGTGTTCGACCTGGTGTTCATCATCGCGCCGGGCTCCTCGCAGGACGATGCGAACGTGCTGGCGCTCCAGCTGTACCGCTCCTCGTTCGGCACGGACGCGGACCTCGGCATCGGCAGCGCCATCGCGGTGCTTCTGCTGCTGCTGGTGATCCCGGTGATGCTGTTCAACATCCGCCGGATCCGGAAGGAGGGACGCCGATGAGCGGCGCACCGGATGTGAACACCGCGCGCATCGGCCGCCAGAAGGCGGTCTCCCGGCAGCCGGGCGCTCCCGAGGCGCCCAGGGTCAGGCAGTCCCTCGGCGCCCGGATCGCCGCCCGGGCCGGCGGCGGGGCGATGCGGGTCTTCCTGATCCTGGTCGCCCTGTTCTGGCTGATGCCCACGATCGGTCTGCTGCTGTCCTCGCTGCGCGGTCCGCAGGACATCGCGGCGACGGGCTGGTGGAAGATCTTCACCGCCCCGTCCGAGCTGACCTTCGACAACTACCAGCGGCTGCTGGACAATTCGACGATCACCGGCTCGCTCGTCAGCACGATCATGATCACCGTGCCCTCCACGGTGCTGGTGGTGGTGATCGGCTCGCTCGCCGGATACGCCTTCGCGTGGATGGAGTTCCCGGGCCGCGACTGGTGGTTCCTGCTGGTCGTCGGGTTGCTGGTGGTTCCGGTGCAGGTCGCGCTGATCCCGGTCTCCGAACTCTTCGGCACCATCGGGATCTTCGAGACGACGCTCGGGGTGGTGCTGTTCCACACGGCGTTCGGCCTGCCGTTCGCGATCTTCCTGCTGCGGAACTTCTTCGCGGAGATCCCCCGTGAGCTGCTGGAGGCCGCGCGGCTGGACGGGGCGGGCGAGATCCGGCTCTTCACCCGGGTCGTGATGCCGCTGGGCGGTCCGGCGATCGCCTCGCTCGGCATCTTCCAGTTCCTGTGGGTGTGGAACGACATGCTGGTCGCGCTGATCTTCGCGAGTTCCGACTCGCCGCCGATCACCGTGGCGCTCCAGCAGCAGGTACGCCAGTTCGGCAACAACATCGACGTGCTCGCGCCCGGCGCGTTCGTGTCGATGGTGATCCCGCTGGCGGTGTTCTTCGCCTTCCAGCGGCAGTTCGTCTCCGGTGTGATGGCGGGCGCGGTCAAGTAGCCGACGCCGTACGGCCGTAGTACTGCACGTCTGTACGTCAACCAGGAGCGGCCCGGTTCCCCGGAACCGGGCCGCTTCGGCGTGCACGTCCCCCGAATGCCACGTCCGGCGTAACCCTGTCATTCCATCCGACGTTTGCGGGCCACCTGGTTCCCGCGAACGACCCATGGATGTGTAGTGCCCCGGTTCACTGTCATCGTGCCCGCATTCCGGGTCCAGGCGTATCTGCACGCGTGTCTGGATTCCGTGCTGAGTCAGTCCTTCAAGGACTACGAGATCATCGTGGTCGACGACTGCTCCCCCGACGCCTGCGGTCCGATCGCCGACGAGTACGCCCGCCGGGACCCCCGCGTCACCGCACTGCACCTGCCCCGCAACATCGGCCTGGGCCCGGCCCGTAACGCCGGCATGGGCCGGGCGGGCGGCGACTACCTGGTCTTCCTCGACGGCGACGACACCCTGCTGCCGGACGCGCTCCAGACCATCGCCGACCGGATCGACGCGACCGGCGAGCCCGACGTCCTGATGTACGACTACGCCCGTACGTACTGGACGGGCCGCAGCGTCCGCAACGTCCTGGCCGCCCACCTCGACGAGAGCGGCCCGGCCAGCTTCCGCCTCACCGACCGCCCCGAGCTGCTGCAACTCCTCATGGTCGTCTGGAACAAGGCGTACCGTCGCGCGTTCGTCGAGGCCGAGGGGTTCACCTTCCCGCCGGGCTACTACGAGGACACCCCCTGGACCTATCCGGTGCTGATGTCGGCCGGGTCGATCGCGGTGCTGGACGCGGTCTGCGTCTCCTACCGGCAGCGGCGGCGCGGCAACATCCTCTCCACCACCAGCGAGAAGCACTTCGACGTCTTCGACCAGTACGACCGGGTCTTCGCGTTCATCGACTCCCGCCCCGAACTCGCCCTGTGGCGGCCGGTGATGTTCCGCCGGATGCTGGACCACTTCTCGGCGCTGTTCGCCTCCCGGGACCGGCTGCCGCCGCACAGCCGCACCGCGTTCTTCCGCCGGGCGACCGCGTCCTGCCGCCGCTACCGCACCCCCGGGGCCCCGGTCCCGCGCCGCGCGCTGCTGCGGCACGGTCTGCTGCGGCTCGGCGCGCGGCGCACCTACCGGGCGCTGTCGGTGGCCCAGCGCCTCGGCGGACGGCTGCGCAAGGCGGCGGACGCCGTGCGCCGGGCGGTGCGGGGCGCGGCGCTGCGGGCGCACTACCGGATCCAGCTGCGGCTGCCGCTGCGCTCCCGGGACGCGGTGTTCACCGCCCAGGGCGGCCGGGGGTACGGGGGCAGCCCGGCGGCGATCGAGGCGAAGGTCCGCGAGCTGGTCCCGGGGGTGCGGACGGCCTGGATCTGCCGGCCGGTCGACGCCCACACCGTGCCGACCGGCAGCCGGCACCTCGCGCCCGGCACCTTCGCCCACTGGACGGCGCTGGCCCGTTCCGCGTACCTGGTGAACGACGGCTCCTTCGACCGGGGGCTGGTGAAGCGGCGGGGCCAGATCCTGTTGCAGACGCACGAGGGCACTCCGCTGCGGACCGTGGGCACCGATCTGCTGGACCGGCCCGCCGCCTCCCGGGGCACCGACTTCGAGCAGCTGCTGCGCTCGGTCGACACCTGGGACTTCTCCCTCTCGGCGAACCCGCACTCCACCCTCGTACGGGAGCGGGCCTATCCGTCCGCGTACACGACGCTGGAGTACGGCTCGCCGCGCAACGACGTGTACCACCGCACCGGTCCGGCCGAGGTGGCGCGGTTGCGCGAGACGCTGGGGATCCCGGCGGGCAGTACGGCCCTGCTGTACGCGCCGACGCACCGCGACTACCGGCGCGTCCAGCGGCCCGCCCTGGACCTGGAGCGGCTGATCCGGGTGCTGGGCCCGCAGTTCGTGATCCTGGCGCGCGCGCCCCGTCCGCCCGGCCCCGGGGGCGTCCGCCGTGCGCCGCATCCCCGGATCATCGACGTCCATGCGCACCGGTCGGTGGAGACGCTGGCGCTCGCCTCGGACGCCCTGATCACGGACTACGCGTCGCTGATGTTCGACTACGTCAATCTGGACCGCCCGGTGGTGCTGCACCTGGACGACATCGAGGCGTACGAGGCGGCCCGGGGCACGTACTTCGACATCACGGCGTTCCCGCCCGGCATCGTGGCCCGGGGTCAGGACGAGCTGTTCGACATCTTCGCCACGGACCACTGGCGGGGCTCCCGCTCGGCGCAGCTGCGGGCCGCGTTCCGGGCCCGGTTCTGCCCGTACGACGACGGATACGCCGCCGAGCGGGTGGTGCGGCGGGTGTTCCTCGGGGAGACGGACGGGCTGCCGGTGCCGTCCGCCGCCGGCCGGACGCCCGCCGCCCTGCCCGCGCAGGACGGGGCCGGGGCGGCCGTCGGAGGCTGAGCCCGGCCCGTACGCCAGGTCCGCTCAGCGTTCCAGGAAGGCGAACAGCTCCTCCCAGCGGCGCAGGGTCTCCGGCTCGGAGAACCGCTGGACGCCGGACCGGGCCCGCGCGCCCATGGAGTCGCGCAGCCGGGGGTTGCCGGTGAGCCGCAGCAGCCGGTCGGCGAGGGCGGCGACGTCCCCGGCGGGGGCCAGGAGCCCGTCCTCGCCGTCCCGGACGATCTCGCGCACCCCGGGCGCGCAGTCGAAGGCGGCGCAGGGCACGCCGCTGGCCATCGCCTCCAGGAGCGCGAGCGGGAAGCCCTCGCCCCGGGAGGACTGGACGAAGACGGAGGCCTCGGCGAGGGCCTGCTCGACGTCGTCGGTGCGGCCCATCCACTCCACCGAACCGTCGAGGCCGAGGGTGGTGCACTGCGCCTTCAGCGCGGCCTCGTCCTCGCCCGCCCCGTACACGCGCAGCCGCCAGTCCGGGCGGAAGGGAGCGACCTGGGCCCAGGTGTCCAGGAGCAGGTCGATGCCCTTCTGGTCGCTGAGCCGGCCGATGCTGGCGACGGTCCGCTCGGTGCGCGGGGAGGGCACGGCGGGGAGGCGGGAGAGGGCGTTGGGCAGGAAGCCGACGTTGTTCATGCCGTCCCCGGCCCACTGGTCGGCGTCCTCCTCGGTGAGGACGAGCCAGTGGTCGAGGTCCTTGTAGTGGTTCTTGATCCAGCGGTAGCGGTGGCTCGCGCGGGAGTAGCCGTAGGACTCGTGGCTCATGCCGATGACCCGCAGCCCGGTGGTGTCGGCCTCCCCGACCCACTCCATCGCCCAGACCTGGGTGACGATGACGACCGCGCCGGGGCGGGCGGTCGCGAAGAGCTCCGAGAGCCGTCCGACCGCCCGCTTCTTGGCGGCGACCCGGGCCGCCTCCTTGCGCCGGGTGGGGATCCGGAAGCGGTCGCGGATGCCGTGGGGCGTCCAGGGGGTCGGCGGGTGGGCGGGGTAGAGGGCGGTGACGGGGTGCGCGGGTGGTTCGGGCAGCACCATCGTGAGGTCGGAGGCGTGGATGCCGATGGCGTGCACCCGGTGGCCCTGGCCGGCGAGGAGGCGGGCGGTCTGGTGCATCCAGCCGGTGACGCCGCCGAGTTCGTCGGTGCTGTTGGAGACGATGAAGATGTCGCGGCTCATCGGCCGGCCCCCCGGTCGTGGTCGGTGATATGGCGGGAGCGGCCGGGTGCGAAGACGGCGGCGACGGTCCTGCGGGCCGCGTCGCCCCGGTCGTAGGACCCGAACCGCTCCGCGAATTCCCGGCGTTGCTCCGCGTACCGGGTGTCGGACTTCTTGAGTTCCGCGAGGGCGGCGAACAGCTCGTCCTGGGTCGCGGCCACCGGCCCGGGGGCGTTCTCCCGCAGGTCGAAGTAGCTGCCGCGGTCGTCCGCGTAGGCGTCGAGGTCGGGGGCGAACAGCACGACGGGCCGGTCGAGGAGTGCGAAGTCGAACATGATGGAGGAGTAGTCGGTGATCAACACATCGGTGAGGGCGAGGAGTTCGCTGACGTCGTGGTGGCGTGAGACGTCGACGACGGTGCCGGGCGGGCAGACCGGCAGCCGGGCGGACTCCAGGTAGTGGGACCGCACCAGCAGGGTGTGGGTGTCGCCGAACCGCTCCGCGAACTCCCGTACGTCCAGCAGGAGTCGGCTTCTGCGTTGCTTGCCGGGACCGCCCCGGAACGTCGGCGCGTACAGCACGGTCTTCTTGTGGTCGGCCAGCCCGAGCGCCGCGGCCAGCGGCGGGCGCGGCAGCCGCCCTTCGGTCTCGGACCGGTTCCGTTCGGCGATCAGGGCGTCGTTGCGCGGGTAGCCGGTGCGCAGGAGCTTCTCCTCGGGCAGCCGGTAGGCGCGGGCGAGGGTGTTCACATCGTGCTCGGAGCGGACGAGGAAGTGGTCGAAGCGGTCCACGGCCCGCTGGAGCCGTTCGCGCTGCGGGGCGTTCTGGAGCCGTACGCGGGTCTCGTCGAAGCCCATCCGCTTGTACGCGGAGCCGTGCCAGGTCTGGAGGTACGTGGTGTGCCGGGGCTTGCGCAGGTGCTGCGGGAAGCCCTGGTTGTCGACCCAGTACTCCGCGCGGGCCAGCGCCCACAGATAGCGCCAGGACCAGCGGCGTACGAGGCGGGCGTCGTCCGGGAAGCCGGCCGGGGCGGGGTCGTAGGACCAGGTGGCGTGCAGTTTCAGGCCCTGGCGGCGGATCTCCTCGTACAGGGCGCGCGGGCTGTCGCCGTAGCAGGTGCCCATGTGGCTCTCGAAGACGACGGAGCCCCGGCGTACGGGGAGCCGGGTGAGCCAGGTGTTGTAGGCGGCGGCCTTGAAGCCCCGGGAGCGGTAGCGGTCCAGGCGCTTGCGCAGGGCGCGGGCGAGGAGCTTCGCCTTGCGGGCGGGCCGGAAGCGGGTGGCGTAGCGGATCAGCCGGTGGGTGGTGCGGGCCGGGCGGCGGCGGGCGGTCAGCCGGAGCGCGAAGTGGTCCTTGAGCGTGATGTAGGGCTCCCAGGTGTCCCCGGCGAGCCGCCCGAGCCGGGGCCGGGCGGCGAACCGTACCGCTCCTGCCACCTGGTCCTGCGGGGCGAACAGATCGCTGACGGACCGGGGCCCGTCGGGGCCCTCCGCCTGTACGGTCAGCCGCGCGTCCCACGCCGTGTCACGGACGCCGACGGGGCGCAGACGGCGCGAGACGTCGGCCCGCGCGCGCCAGATGATCCCGTTGCCGTCGTGCCGGACCTCCTCGACCGGGAACGCGACGGCGCGCGCCCCGCCCCGGGCCCGGAACTCCAGGGTGGCGGTGAGGGGGGTGCCGGGGGCGGGTCCGCTGTGGCCGGGCAGCACGAGGCGGCCTTCGAGCAGCAGGCGGCCGTCCTCGGCGATGGCGCAGCGGGTGAGCCGGTTCATCAGCCGGATCTCGCCGAACGGGCGGTGCTGGTAGCCGAGTTCGGTGACGTCGAGGGGCGGCCCCGCCACGTCCTCGGCGACGCCGTCACCGTCGCCGCCCCAGGTCACCCGCCCGTCCGCGCCCGTCGTCAGCGGCGCGCACACGGTGGCGGGCCGGCTCAGCGCGTACGCCGCCGCGAGGACCCCTTCCGCGTCGCCCCGGGCCAGCAGGGTCACGGCTACCCGTTCCAGCGGCGGCAGCTCCGGCAGGTGCGAGAGGCGGGAGCCGGTCAGCGCGCGGGCGGCGGCCGCGGCGACCCGGGCGCGGCGGGCGGCGGGCAGCTGCGGGAAGGAGCGGGCGAGCGGCACCAGGTGGTCGCGGGCGAACGCCTTCTCCCGCTCCTCGCGCAGTTCGGGCAGCCCGCGCGCGAGGAGGGTGTTGGCGACCCGGCGGTGGGCCTCGACCAGGGCGGTGAGGTCGCGGGCCCGGTCGGGGACGGCCCGGCCGGTCACGATCAGCCGCCGGACCAGGGCGATCCGGCCGACCGCGGCGGCCGCGAGCGGGCCGAACAGGATCTCGCCGTGTGCCAGGTCCTCCTCGTACCGCAGCCCGTGCCGCCGGGCGGCCTCGCGGCGCAGGCAGAATCCGGTCACCAGGGCGTCCCTGACGACGAGTTCGGGGGCCTCGGTGTAGCGGGCGAGGGTGCGGGAGCGGGCGTACAGCCCGCCCTGCCAGGACGGTTCGCGCTCCTTGCCGTTCTCGTCGGCGATCCGGCTCCAGCGGCCGGCGATCAGGTCTGCGCGGCTGGTCTCGCCCGCCTGCCAGAGGTTGCGGCAGGCGTGCCGCTGGAGGCGTTCGCCGGTGGCGAGGACCAGGACGTACCGGCCGTTCGCCGCGTCCAGGCCCGCGTTGCGCAGGGCTCCGGTGGTGCGGACGGCCGGGTCGGCGTGGACGAGGCGGATGCGTCCGGGGGCCCGGTCGGCGAGGGTCCGGGCGGCGGTGCGGACGGCCGGGTCGGCGGCGGAGGCGAGGACCACGACGGCCTCGGCCCCGCGCAGCGACTGGCCGAGCACGGACTCCACGGAGGCGCGCAGGGCGTCGGCTCCGCCCGGCCCGTCGCTGTCCCCGCCGCCGGTGATCACACAGCTGAAGTCGCTCATGCCTGCTCCCCCTTGAGCATCCGGTCGACGACCCCGGCGGCGGCGCTCCCGTCGTCGAGGTCGCAGAACGCCTCCCGGAACCGCTCGTACGCCTCCCGGTGCCCGGCGGTGGCGGCCTCCGGGTCGCGCAGGGCGGCCACGATGCCGGCGGAGTCGGGGATCAGGGGGCCCGGGGCGCGGTGCTCGAAGTCGAAGCAGAAGCCGCGCAGGGTGTCGCGGTAGTGGGCCAGGTCGTAGGTGTGGAAGAGCATCGGGCGGCCGGTCTGCGCGAAGTCGAACATGATCGAGGAGTAGTCGGTGACCAACGCATCGCTGACCAGCAGCAGTTCGGCGACGTCCGGGTGGCGCGAGACGTCCCGTACGAAGTCGGTGTCCGGGACGCTGCCGCCGACGAGGTAGTGGCGGCGGACCAGCAGCACATGGTCCTCGCCGAGGGCCGATCGCGCCTGTTCCAGGTCGAGTTGGAGATCGAGCCCGTAGCGTCCACCCTGCCGGGGCTGATCCTCGCGCCAGGTGGGCGCGTACAGGATCACGCGCCGCCCCTCGGGGATCGCGAGCCGTTCGCGTACGGCGGCGGCGATCTTGTCCCGGTCGGGGGCGTACAGCAGGTCGTTGCGCGGGTAGCCGCACTCCAGGACCTCGCCCGAGTAGCCGAAGGCGCGGCGCAGGACGGGGGTGGAGAAGCTGTTCGGGGAGACGAGCACGCTCCACTGGGCGGACCGGTGTTCCATGGACGCCATGTACGCGGCGTCCGCGTGCGGGGTGCCCGCGAGGTCGCGGCCGATGCGCTTGAGCGGGGTGCCGTGCCAGGTCTGGACGACGCACTGGCCCTCGGCCCGCTCGAACCACTCGGGCAGATGGGTGTTGGTGACGACCCAGCGGCTGCGGGCCAGCGCCTGGTACCACTCGGCGCTGTGCAGGGCGACGGGCCGGACCCCGTCGGGCAGCGCCGCCTGCTGGTCGCGGACGACCCACAGGTGCTCGATGTCCGGTTCCCTGGCGGCGAGTTCGCGGTGGATGGCGCGGGGCGAGTCGGAGAACTGGCGGCCGTCGAAGCTGGAGTAGAGGACGGCGGGGCGCGTCGCGGCCGGGGCGACGGACCGGAGCACGGCATATCGCTCGCGCCGGACGCGCTGCCCGTACGGCCCCCGGTCGACGGCCGGGAGCGCGCTGCCGGACTCCAGGACGAGCCGGTCGTGGTGGCGCCGCTGAAGGGTGAAGCCCCGCCCGCCCGCCCGCTGTTGCCGTGGCAAGTCCTGGTGCAGCGGTGTGCTCGCCCGGACCGGCCGGTACGCCTCCGGGTCCCGCTCCCCCGGCTCGCGCAGGAAGAGGTACCAGCGCCCCTCGGCCAGCGGCAGGGCCCCGCCCGGCCCCTCGACGGCGGCGGGCGCGATCTCGGCCCGGAAGCCGTCGCCGTCTCCGCGCTCCAGGCCGAGGACGTTCTCCTCGTGGTGGCCGCTGTGCCGCAGGACGAGTTCGTGGGCGGTGGCGGCGGGCGCCGGGAAGGCGCCTTCCAGCACCAGCTCGCCGGACTCCCGCCAGGTGGCGGAGGTGACGACGGGCTGGACGGCCCGGTCGGTGAGCACGAGGTCGCCGGAGGGGTTGGGGGCCGCGTACAGCTCACGGCCGCCGGGCAGCGGATAGCGCCCGTCCTCGCCGTCGGTGCGCGCGGCGACCGTCAACGGCTTTCCTTCGCCGACGAGTTGCACGCCCCAGATGTCGTCCTCGCCCCGGAAGGCGCTGAGCGGGATCTCCGCCGCCCGGGAGCCGAGCGAGCCGCGCAGGGCGAACTCGCGGGTCTCCTTGGTGCGCCACTCGGTGAGCCGCAGGGCGACGGGTCCGGCGTCGCCGAGGACCTTCACTTCCAGGCGCACGGTGTCCTCGCCCGCCGACTGCCCGGTCAGCACGGCGGCGACGCGTTCGGTGCGCAGCTCCAGCTTGTTGCCGGACAGGACGGGGACGATCCGGGTCCGCTCGTCGGTGTACGTCACGGCGGGCGGGGCCGGGGTGCCGACGAGCCGCATGGGGCCCCGGCGCGGCCGGCCCGCGCCGATGACGACGGCCTCCAGCTTCCAGGTCGTGCGGCCTCCCTTGGCGATGAGCCGGCGCGGGTCGACGACGGCCTCGAACCCGGCGCGGTCGTAGCGGTGCAGGGAGCGGCCGGAGCAGGCGGTGGCCTCGTCGCCCGGGACCGGGCGGGTCCGCAGCGGGATCAGCCGCTTCCCGGACCGCAGCCAGCCGAGCCGGACCGGCCCGCCCGGGGCGTTGCGCACATAGGCGTACCCGGTCAGACGCAGCAGCCCGTCCCGCCAGACGGCCTCGGTGAGGTGGGCGTGGACGGGCAGATCGGCGGCGGTCAGCGTGGTCGTGGCGGGCGGCAGCGGGTCGCGGACGGCGGGGTGGTGGGCGCGGGGGCGGAACAGTCCGCGTACGTGGAAGGTGTCCCGGTCCTTCTTCTCGTCGGCGAGGAGGGCGAGGAGTTCAGGCAGGCGGCGTTCGCGGATGAGCTGCCACTTGACCCGCAAATGAAGCGGCAGTGCGGCGAGGACGCCGGGTTCGACGGTGGCGGCGAACGCTCCGGCGTGCTCCAGGAAGGCTTCGTGGAACTCCGCGTCGCCGTCCGGCAGGGCCTCGATGAACAGCCACAGGTCGCCGGAGAGCGCGTGGGCGTCGTAGCGGCGCTTGGCCTCGGCGGCGGGCCCTGCGGCCTCCGCCCGGTCGGCGAGGAAGCGGCTGACGGTGGTGACGGCGGCGACCCGGTCGCGGATGCCCCGGGGCACGGCCCGCCGGGTGGTGATCGAGCCGTCGCGGTCGCGCCAGTGGTAGACGGGCTCCTCGACGACGTCGACCGAGCGGGCCAGGAAGTGGGCGGGCAGGACGACGGCGATGTCCTCGTACAGCACCCCGGTGGGGAAGGCGAAGGCGTGCTCGTCCCAGAAGGTGCGGCGGAAGACCTTGTTGCAGGCGATGCGGTCGCCGAGCAGGATCCAGTCCCGGGTGACATGGGTGGCCGGGCGGGCCTTCTCCATCGGCTTGCGGAACATCGGGGACTGTTCGAGCTCCCCGTTCGCCCGCAGCCTGAGCACGTTGCCGGTGGCGAAGTCGGAGCCTGTGCGGTCGAGTTCGGCGAGCATCCGGGCGTACGCGCCGGGCGGCACGACGTCGTCGCTGTCGACGAACGTCAGGAACTCCGCCTCGGGGTGGGCCTCGCGGATCCCGGCGTTGCGGGCCGCGCCGAGCCCGGCGTTCTCCTGCCGGAGCAGCCGGAAGCGCGGGTCGCGGTCCACGAACTCCTGCGCTACGGCCGGGCCGTCGTCCGTGGAGCCGTCGTCGACGAGGACGACCTCCAGGTCCGGCATGGTCTGTTCGGCGAGGGATGACAGGCAGGCACCGAGGTACTCCTCGACGTTGTAGAGGGGGACGACGACGGTGAGACGGGGTGCCATCGCGGCGCACGATCCTTCCGGGGACTGGGGCTTCGGGGGCGTGGAGGGGCCCGCCGGGGGCCATGGGGTACAACCCGCGCCGGGATGACGGGTCACCCGAGGGGGTCCGTTCGAGTGACGCGGAGGGCGGAGTCGGGTGCCCGGGGGCGTGCCGGGAGCGCGTTCGAGCCCCGTACCGGAAAGGGCACGGGGCTCGGTGCTCTGGCGCTGCCGTGAAGGGCTCGGGCCTCGGGGCGCGGCGTCAGGGCTTGACGGCGATCCGGCCCTCGTCCATCCGCAGCAGGAGGAGCCGCTCGCCGGTCTTGTCGAGGAACTCGTCGACCGCCTGCCGCGATCCCTGCCAGTAGCCGTAGTCGTCGATCAGGAGGACTCCGCCGCTGACCAACCGGGAGTACAGATGCTCCAGTTCGTGCTTCGTGGAGGCGTACCAGTCGGTGTCCAGGCGCAGGATGGAGATCTGCTCGGGGGCCTGCGCGGGGACGGTGTCCTCGACCCGGCCCTGCACGTAGTGGACGCGCTCCTTCGGGTACGGGACATGCTCGAAGCCCGCCTTGACGTCCTCCAGCGAGGCGACCGCCCAGATCGGCCGGTCCTTGCCCTGGGCGTCCAGCAGCTCCTGGGCCGGCCGGCCGTCGCGTCGCAGGTCCTCGGCGGTGGGCGGGGTCATGCCCTCGTACGTGTCGAAGAGGTACAGGTCGCGCTCGGTCTCCCCGACGGAGAGCAGGGTCCGGGCGCAGGCCTGCATGGAACCGCCGCGCCAGACGCCGCACTCGACGATGTCGCCCGGGATGTCGTGCCGGGCGATGTACCGGGTGGCGAGGATGAAGGCGTTGAGCCGCTCCGGCGAGGTCATCGAGTACGGCTTGACCGCCCGGATGATGTCCTTCGCCTCGTCGTCGTAGTCCTGCGGGAAGGCCGGGGAGGGCTTCCTCGCCTTGGGCTTCGCGGCCGCCGGGGGCACATGAGCGGGGGCGGGGGCGACGGCCGGAGCGGCGGCCGACGCCGCTGCGGGACCGGCGGAAGCGGTACGGGCGGCGGGCACCGTGACGCGCCTGAGCTGATATCCGGTGAGCTGCTGAAGGACGCCGTTGACGGCGTTGCGCCAAGCCATGCCCCGGGACAGTACGCGCGGTTTGTGGCGCATGTCACCTTTCGTCAACCTGCCATTGATCGCGGCGGGTCCTGTTCGAGCGAGGGCGCCTGTACGGGCACGGCCTTCGGGCGTCCGCACTCCGCGCGGCCGTCGAGCGGCGCGGGCAGCGGGACGGAGTCGACGCCGCCGACCCGGTTCGCCCACCAGACGGCCAACTCCCGTACGGCGAACATGGTCAGGCGCGGATAGCGCCGCGGCTTGCGGAAGACGCCGACGGAGTCGCCCCAGTAGGCGGCCTTCTTGTCGATGGCCCGGTAGTCGTGCCAGATGCCCTTCCGCGGCGGGAAGTCGGTGTAGGCCTCGCGCAGTTCGAGCCGGGAGTGCGCGGCGAGCGCCCGGAAGCCGTCGGGGTAGTAGCGCCAGCAGTCCTGCGCGTCATGGACATGGCCGCGCGAGGGGGCGGTGATGAACGCGTGCCCGCCCGGCTTCAGGACCCTGGCGATCTCCAGCATGGAGGCCCAGAAGAACGGGATGTGCTCGAACGCCTGCCCGGACAGCACGACATCGGCGCTGTTGGAGCGGGCGGGGATGCGATACGGCTTCTTCATCACGGCGTCCACGTTGGGCCCGTCCTGCACATCGACGCCGAAGTAGTCGACGGGGTGCCCGGCGAGGAGCGCCCGGTGGGTGCGGGTCTGCTTGCCGGAGATACGCGATCCGAGGTCGACGACGCGGTACGCGCCGTTGCCGGAGGCAGGCCCTTCGACGGGCAGGTACTCCTTGATGCAGAGTTCCATCTGCTCGTAGGCGGACCGGTGCATGGACGTCTCCCAACATGGCGGGGTGAGCGAGCTGTTGGGCACAACGACCGCGCGGGGCGGAGGAATCGGCACGGGGAGCGCGTCGTGGGCCATTCGGGTGGCGGGCGCGGCCCCGGGTCACCCGGCCGGGGCGAAGAACCTCCGTACGACGCGTTCCGCCGCGTGCCCGTCGTCGTACGGGCAGAACCGCTCCCGGAACGCGGTGCGCAGCGCCGCCGAAGCGGGCGAGCGCCACTCTCCCGTCCGGAACACCTCCGCCAGCTGTTCGCGGGTGGTGGTGACGGGCCCCGGGGTGTCGCCGGGCCGCCCGGAGAGCAGGTCGAAGTAGGTGCCGCGCGCGGCCCGGTAGGCGGTCCAGTCGGGGGCGTGGACGACGATCGGGCGGTCCAGGCAGGCGTAGTCGAAGATGAGGGAGGAGTAGTCGGCGATCAACGCGTCCGCGGCCAGGCAGAGTTCCTCGACCCGGGGATGCGCGGTGACGTCGATGACGCGCCCGGTCGGCGCGCTCTCGCCGAGTCCGGCGGACCGCCCGTAGAAGTAGTGGGCGCGGACCAACACCACGTATTCCGGGCCGAGTTCACGCGCCAGCCGCTCCGGGTCGAGGTCGGGTTCGAAGCCGGTGCGGTAGTCGCGGTGGGTCGGGGCGTAGAGCAGGACGGTCTGTCCTTCGGCGATGCCCAGCTCGGCCCGGATCTTCGCGATGTCGTCGGCGGTGGCGGTGAAGTAGACGTCGTTACGGGGGTAGCCGAGGTCGATCCGTTCGTACGCGCCCGGGTAGACGCGGTCCCACACCTCCGTGCTGTGCGGGTTGGCGGAGAGGCTGAAGTCCCACTGCCGGACATGGGCGAGGATCTTGTCGAAGTCGGTCTTCCGGGCGAGGGCGGGGTAGGCGCGCTGGTCGAGCCCCATGGTCTTGAGCGGGGTGCCGTGGTGGGTCTGGAGATAGCGCTGACCGGGCCGTTTGGTGAATCCGCCGGGAAAGCTGGAGTTGTTGACCAGATAGGTGGCGGTGGCGATGGCCCGCCAGTAGGGGCGCGAGCCCTCGATGACGTACGGCACACCGGCGGGCATCCGGTCGCGGTGCCGGGAGGAGACGGCCCACACGCCCCGGATGTGCGGGGCCAGTTCGCGGGCCTTGGCGTGGATCGCGGCCGGATTGCAGGCGACGCCCCGGTTCCAGTACGCCCCGTAGACGGCGAGGTTCGGGTCGAGCGGGCGGTGCAGGTCGGTGCGGTAGACGGCCCGCATGGCCTGGCGGCGGACGAACCGCTTCACGGAAGCTCTGGTGGGCATGGCAGCCGAGCGTAATCGCGGGTCCGGGCGGCCGAGGGCCCGCGTTCACCCGTTCGGGTCAGCGCCGGTGACCCCGCGAGCCACCCTGTGTTGACCAGGACATGAAGCCACCCCTCCTCAGCGTCGTCGTCCCCGTCCACAACGTCGAGGCCTACCTTGAGGACTGCCTGCGGTCGGTGGCGGAACAGACCCTCGAAGCGATCGAGGTGGTCATGGTCGACGACGGCTCGACGGACGGAAGCGCCCGGATCGCGGCGGAGTTCGCCGCCCGGGACAGCCGCTTCCGGCTGGTCCGGCAGCAGAACGCCGGGCTGAGCGCCGCCCGCAACACCGGCGTCCGCCACACCACCCCCACCGTTCCCTACCTGGCGTTCGCCGACAGCGACGACATCGTCGTGCACGACGCGTACGAGCGGATGACGGGCTCGCTGGAGTCGACCGGTTCCGATCTGGTGACCGGCAATGTGTGGCGGCTGACCGGGCAGGGGCGGCAGCAGGCCTGGCAGTACCGCTGGCTGACGGGCACCGGGGCGCGTACGCACATCACCCGGGATCCGCGTCTGCTGGCCGACCGGGTGGCGTGGAACAAGGTGTTCCGGCGCTCTTTCTGGGAAGCGCACGGCTTCGCGTTCCCCGAGGGCAGGCTGTACGAGGACACCCCGGTGATGATCCCCGCGCACTATCTCGCGGGCTCGGTCGACGTCCTCGCCGAGCACGTCTACTACTGGCGGGTGCGAGAAGGTTCGATCACCCGGCGGCGGACGGACGTCACGGGCGTACGGGACCGGATCGCCGCGTGCGAGCAGGTCAGCGCGTTCCTGGGCGGCCGGGACGCGGGACAGCGGCGGGCGTACGACGCGTCCTGTCTGCGCGACGACTTCGGGTACTTCCTGGACGGCCTGCCGATGGGCGGCGAGGCGTACCGGGCAGCGTTCCTGGAGGGGGCCGGGGCCTTCGTCGACCGGGCGGGCCCCGAGGTGCTGGAGGGGTTGCCGGTGGAGCTGCGCATCAAGTGGCAGCTGGTACGGGAGCGACGCCTGGCGGAGCTGCTGGAGGTCCTCGCCTTCGAGCGGGCCAACGGGGCGGGCACGTTCGCCGTGGAGGGTCTTCCGGGGCGACGGCGGGCGGTGTACCCCGGCGTGCGCGGCGCGAGCGCCCGGCTCACGCGCACGGACATCCCGGCGGTGGCGCGGCTGTTGGAGGCGCGCTGGGGCGCGGACGGGAAGCTGCGGCTGCGCGGGTACGCGTATCTGCGCAACCTTCCCGCCGCCTCCGCCCGGCAGCGGCTCACGGTGGGGATGGTCCGGGCGGAGCGGGGCCGGCAGGTGCGGCCGGTGCCGGTGCGTTCCGTTTCCGCGCCCGAGGCGACGGTGAACTCCGGTCAGGAACTGCACGATTACGGCCACGCGGGCTTCGAGATGGTCCTCGACCCGGACCGGCTGCCCGCGACGGCGGGGGGCGGCGGCTGGCTGGTGGGCCTGGTCGTCGCCGGGCCCGGGGCGGTCCGCCGGGTGGCGGTGCGCGCACCGGACGCGGGCGCGGACCAGCCGCTGACGCACGACCTGGGCGACGGGCAACGGGCGGTGCTCGACTACCGGGGCGGCCGGCTCCGGCTGACCGTGTCACGGCTGCGGGCACTGGCCGAGGGCCACCGGGCGGTCGAGACGGAGGGATGCCCGCTGGAGATCACGGGCCGGCACTTCGGCGGGAGCAGGCCCACGGCACTGCTGCTGACCCGCGACGGGAGCGAAGAGCGCTCCTGCCCGGTGGAGTACGAGGACGAGGCGCACGCGGTGGACCAGGCGAACGGGGTCGCGTTCAGGGTGCGGGTTCCGCTCGCCGACCTCGCCGACGCCCCGCCGGCCCCGCACCGGGCCCCCCGCGAGGTCGAGGCGGCGAGCGGGGCCCGGTGGCGGGTCCGGCTGCTGCTCGCCGACGGCAGCCGCGTGCCGCTGCCCGCCGCCCCGGACCTGCCGCCGCCCGCGTACGCGGACCCGGCGGGCGACCTGGTGCTGGACCTGGCGGGGCTGCCGTACGCGGACGAGGTGGAGTGCACGCCGGAGGGCGGCGTACGCATCCGGGGGGCGTACGCCGGTACGGGGACCGCGTCCACGTCCTCGTACGGCAGCCGCCTGGTCCTGCGCCACGAGACGCTGCACGAGACGGTCCCGGTCACGGAGGCCGTCGTGAACGGGGCAAGCGGGGCTGACGGGGCTTCGGACGAGGCTGGGGCTGGGGCTGGGGCTGGGGCTGGGGCAGCATCCGACGCCGAGGCGGAGGCCGGGGCCGACGCAGGGGCAGCCGCATCCGAGGCCGGTACCGAGGCCGGGTCCGGGTCCGAGGCCGGGTCCGGGTCCGAGGCCGGGGCCGCATCCGAGGCCGGGGCCGGGGCCGGGTCCGAGGCCGGGTCCGGGTCCGGGTCCGAGGCCGGGTCCGGGTCCGAGGCCGGGGCCGCATCCGAGGCCGGGGCCGCATCCGAGGCCGGGTCCGAGGCCGAGGCCGGTACCGAGGCCGGTACCGAGGCCGGGGCCGGTACCGAGGCCGGGGCCGGTACCGAGGCCGGGGCCGGTACCGAGGCCGGGGCCGGGGCGGAGGCCGGGTCCGAGGCCGGGGCCAGTACCGACGCAGCTGCCGGCTCCCCGCCCCGGCACCCCGCCACCACCCCGGGCCGCTTCTCCGCGCTGATCGCCCCGCCGCTCCCGGAAGGCCGCTGGGAGCTCCGCCTGGACGGCCGCCCCGTACGCGTCCTCGGCTCCGCCGCCGCGCGGTTGCCCTGTGCCGGAGGCGAGGGCGCGCTGCGCCTGGAGCGGAGGCACGGCGACCGGCTGTCCGTGATCGCGCAGCCGGAGCCGGGGGCCGGGCCGGGCTCGCCGACGGCGGCCGCCGGGCGGAGTGCGTACGGCAGGCGGCTCCTGCGCGCCACGCACTACAGCGACCGGCGCACAACCCTCCCGCTCCGCGACACCGTCCTCTACGCGGGCGGCGACTCCCCACGCGCCGTGCACGCCGAGCTCGTGCGCCGGGGCACGGAGGCCGAACACCTGTGGGTCACCGGTACCACCCCCGGCCGCATCACCCACGTCCCGCCCGGCGCGCGGGCCGTCCCCCTGCACAGCGCCGCCTGGTACGAGGCGCTGGCCCGCTCCCGCCGGATCGTCACGGACGAGCAGCTGCCCGGGTGGTTCGAGCGGCGGCCGGGGCAGACCGTCGTCCAGACCTGGCACGGCACCCCGCTCGGCCGGTTCGGCGGCGGCCTGGCGAACACCCTCTACGCCGACCACCAGTACCTCGCCACCCTGCCGCAGCGGTCGGCCCAGTGGTCGGTGCTGGTCTCCCCCAGCCGCTTCGCCACCCCGTGGCTGCGCAGGTCGCTGGCGTACGAGGGCGAGGTGCTGGAGGCCGGGTCGCCCGCCAACGACGTGCTGTTCCCGCCCGCCCGGGACAAGGCCGCCGAGGAGGTGCGGCGCGGGCTCGGGCTCCCGGAGGACCACCGCGTCGTGCTGTACGCCCCGACCTACCGCGACCACCTGGCCCACCCCCCGGCCGCCTCCGCCGGCCGCGCGGCCCCCGGCCCGTACCGCTGGGATCCGGCGCTCGACCCGTACGCCCTGGTGCGGGCACTCGGCCCCGGCCACACGGTCCTGGTGCGCCGCCACCCCCGGGTCACCGGCGGCGTCCCGACCGGACCCGGCGTGCTCGACGTGTCCGGGCACCCGGGGGCGGCCGGGCTGCTGCTGGTGGCCGATGTGCTGGTGACGGACTACGCGGGGCTGATGTTCGACTTCGCGCTGACGGGCCGGCCGATGCTCTTTCACACGTACGACCTGGAGCACTACCGCGACACCGTGCGCGGCTTCTGCCTGGACTTCGAGACCCGGGCTCCGGGGCCGCTGCTGGTCACGACGGACGAGGTGGCGCAGGCGCTGCGCGACACCGGGTCGCTGGCGGCCCGGCACGCCGACGCGTACGAGAGTTTCCGCCGCGACTACTGCGACCTGGACGACGGCGGTGCGGCGGCCCGGGTCGCGGACCGCCTCCTGGCGGACGCGCCCTAGGGCGGGCGTCGGGGAACCGTCGACCGGAATCCCCCGGACGAGTGGCGGCGGGGAGAACGGCCCCGCCGCACGGAACCCATGAGACGTGCCCCTCTTCTCCGCTGCCTCCTCCGCCCCGTCCTCCGACCTGCCGCCCACCGGCCTCCCGCCCGCCGCGACCGGAGGCGGGGGCGACAGGGCGACCCGGCCGCCGCTGTGGCTGCCGTCGCCGTACCTCGTGCTGGGCGGGCTGCTGTGGGCGGTGCTGTCGGCGGCGGCCTGGCAGGCTCCGCTGTGCTGCGAGGCCGGGCTCCAGGCGGCGGTCGTCGAACGACTGCGGGTGAACCTGCTGCACCCGGCGTTCCCGATGACCGACCTGCCCGCCGTGGCGAGCGCGCACTACTCCCCGTACGCGCTGCTCCAGGGTCTGGCCGCCCGCGCCGCCGGGTTCTCGGGCTCGTCCGTCGTCGCGCTGGCCGCGTCGGTGAACCTGCTGCTCCTGCTCACCGGGATCGGCCGGCTCACCCGGCTGCTGACCCCGAGCCGCTGGGTGCCGGTGCTCCTGCTGGTGCCGCTCGCCCTGATCCACTGGGCGGACCCGGCCCGGTGGAGCGCGCCGAGCACGTTCGCGGTAGCGGTCACCTTGCACCTGTGGGCGTGGACCGGGCACGTGGCCGCCCGGACCGCGCGCCCCGGCGATCCGAAGCCCGGCCGGACGCCCCGGTGGCCGGAGGCGGCCGGGATCGGGGTGCTGCTCGGGCTGGTCCTGCTGGTCCACCCGCCGACGGCGATCGGCGCGGCGATCGGGTGCCTGGCCCTGATCGCGATCCGGACGCGGACCCGGATCCGGCCGGCCGTGTGGCGGTGGGCGTTCGCCGTCGTGTGCGCGGTGACCGTGGCGGCGCTGTGGCCGTACTACAACGGGCTCACCGCCGAGCGGACCCCCGCCGACGGCCGGACCACGGGGCCTCCGGCGGCCGAGGGGGTGCGGGCGGCCGGGGAGCCGTACGCCTGGGCGACCGCGTACGTGCCTCCGGGCGAGGTGGTCCTCACGGACAGCCGCCCGGCGATGTACGCGCTGGCCGGGCACGGGGCGTACGTACTGGCCGACGCACTGCCGGACGCGGGGCTCGCGACCACGGAGCGGCGGGAGAGGAGCCGGGCGGTGGCCGCCTACCTCGACACGTCGACCCCGCAGGCCCGGCGGGACGGGATCACCGCCCGGTACGGGGTGCGGTGGCTGCTGCTGACCCGCTTCCAGCGGCTGCCCGAGAACGCGACGGTGCTGGCGTTCGGCCCGCGCACGGGCGAGGTGCTGGCGCGGGTGCCGGCAGCGGGGTGAGCCCTCAGGCGTGCTTGAGGGCGTTGAGGGTCTTCAGGCGCACTTGAGGGCGTTGAGAAGCTTCAGGTGCGATTGAGGCCACGGAAGATCCTCAGGCGTGCTTGAGGGCGGCGACCGCCGAGGCGGCCAGATCGTCCAGGTAGCCCTTGGGCAGTTCGCCGCGGACGACGACGAGCCGCCAGTACAGCGGTCCGACGATGAGGTCGAGCGCCCGGTCCGGATCGCTTCCTTCCGGCAGCTCCCCCCGGGCCACGGCCTCCCGCACCACCACGGCGGCGACGCCCTGCTGCTGGTCCAGGAGCGCGGCCTTGATCGCCTGGGAGATCTCCGGATTGCGGGCCGCCTCGACCAGCAGGTCCGGGATGACCTGCGAGGCGACCGGGTGGCGCAGGGCGTAGGCGGCCAGTTCCAGGACGGCGCGCACATCCCCGTACAGCGAGCCGGTGGCCGGGGCGGGCATCCCCTGGGCGGCGACGGCCGCGACCAGGTCGAGGACGAGCGCCAGCTTGGACTTCCAGCGGCGGTAGACGGCCGTCTTGCCGACGCCCGCGCGCCGGGCGATGCCCTCGATGGACATCCGGGCGAACCCCACCGCGGCGAGTTCATCGAAGACGGCGGCGCGGATGGCGTCCGTCACGTCCTCACGCAGGACGGCGGCGCCTGCGGGGGCGCGGCGGCGGGTTCCCCGTTCGGTGGTCATGGCCCGCATGATAGTCGGCCGCGACGAAACGGTTGCGTTGCGACGTACAAGCGTCCTACTCTCAGCGTTACGACGATACGGTCCCGTCCCAACGAGGGCGTCCCTACGGGACCGTGCCGTCCCCTCCCCCTCCGCTTCCGTCGAAAGCGATCGTTCGTGGTGAGCCAGACAGCAGCTCCGCCGACCCCGGCGAGCACCCCCGACCAGGCCGTTCCCACCTACGCACCCGGTGAGCTGGCCGCCCTGGCCGCCCGGCACGGCCTGACGGTCAGCGGCGCCCGGCCCTCGCTGCCCGCGTACATCCGGCAGCTCTGGGGGCGGCGGCACTTCATCGCCGCGTTCGCGACGGCCAAGCTGACGGCCCAGTACAGCCAGGCGAAGCTCGGCCAGATCTGGCAGATCATGACGCCGCTGCTGAACGCGACCGTCTACTACTTCATCTTCGGCGTCCTGATGGACACCCGGCGCGGGGTGGAGGACTTCGTTCCGTTCCTGGTCACCGGGGTCTTCATCTGGACCTTCACCAGCAGCTCGATCACCGCGGGCACCCGGGCGATCAGCGGCAACATCGGCCTGGTGCGGGCTCTGCACTTCCCGCGCGCCTCGCTGCCGGTGGCCCTGGCGCTCCAGCAGTTGCAGCAGCTGCTGTTCTCGCTGGGGGCGCTGACCCTGATCCTGCTGGTGTTCGGCCAGTACCCGCGGCCGTCCTGGCTGCTGGCGATCCCGGCGCTGGCCCTCCAGGCACTGTTCAACACCGGCCTGTCGATGGTCATGGCCCGGCTGACGGCCAAGACCCCCGACATCGCGCAGCTGACGCCGTTCGTGCTGCGGACCTGGATGTACTCATCCGGCGTGATGTGGAGCCTGGACCATCTGCTGGCCGGCGACCGAGTACCGCACGCGGTGCTGGTGCTGCTGGAGTACAACCCGGCGGCGATCTACATCAACCTCATGCGGTACGCGCTCATCGACAGCTACAGCGGGCTGCCGGCGCACGTGTGGGCGGCGGCACTGGGCTGGGCACTGCTCTGCGGGGTGGCCGGATTCGTGTACTTCTGGAAGGCCGAGGAGACGTACGGACGTGGCTGACACCGAGAACGTTCCCGGGGACCGGCGCGTCCCGACCGTCGTCGTCGACGACGTCCACATCACGTACACGGTCAACGGCGCCCGTAAGGGCAGGGGCAGCGCCACCTCGGCGCTCAGCCGGCTCACCACCCGCCGCGCGACGCCCGGCGCCCGCAAGGTGCACGCCGTGAAGGGCGTCAGCTTCGCCGCGTACAAGGGCGAGGCGATCGGCCTGATCGGCTCCAACGGCTCGGGCAAGTCGACGCTGCTCAAGGCCGTCGCGGGCCTGCTTCCGCCGACCCAGGGCCGGGTCCACACCCAGGGCCAGCCCTCGCTGCTCGGCGTGAACGCGGCCCTGATGGGCGACCTGACCGGCGAACGCAACGTGGTGCTGGGCGGACTCGCGATGGGCATGACGCGCGAGCAGATCCGCGAACGCTACGACGGGATCGTCGACTTCTCCGGCATCAACGAGAAGGGCGACTTCATCACGCTGCCGATGCGCACGTACTCCTCGGGCATGGGCGCGCGGCTCCGCTTCTCCATCGCGGCGGCCAAGAGCCACGACGTACTCCTGATCGACGAGGCCCTGTCGACGGGCGACGCGAAGTTCCAGCGCCGCAGCAAGGACCGCATCAAGGAACTGCGAGCCGAGGCGGGCACGGTCTTCCTGGTCAGCCACAGCAACAAGTCGATCACCGACACCTGCGACCGGGCCCTGTGGCTGGAGGCGGGCACACTGAGGATGGACGGCCCGGCAAAGGAAGTAGTGGCAGCGTACGAGACTTTCACCAACCGGAAGTAACCAACTCCGCCCCAGCCATCCCAGCCCGCCCGGCCACTTCCAGCCCGCCCGGCGCTTGAGGGCATCTTTTCCAGTTTTCCAGCCCGTCCGGCGTTTGAGGACATCGGTTCAGCCCGTCCGGCGCTTGAGGACGGACCCCACGCCGAGGGGGCCGGCGCCACCAACGGCACCGGCCCCCACAGACGTACGCCAACAACTACGCGTGCGTACGCAACAACGTCCGCATGGTCCGCATGGCCACCGACAGATTCGCCAGATCAAACGCGTCCGACCCCTGGATCTCCTCCAGCGTCGACCGCGACCGAGCGAGAATCGCCGCGTTCTTCGACTCCCACGCCACGAACCGCTGCTCCGGCGTGGAGGACCCGTTCCCCACGCTCAGCACGTCCGACGTGAGCGCCGCATGCGCCGCGTACAGGTCCTCGCGGATGGACGCGCGGGCCATGGACTGCCAGCGGTCGGCCCGCGGCAGCTCGATGATCCGGTCCATCAGCTGCGTGATCCGCAGCCGGTCCGCGAGGTCGTAGTAGACCTCCGCGACCTCCAGCGGATCCTTGCCCGTACGGTCGGCGATCGCCACGATGTCCAGCGCCGGGAAGGCGGAGGAGAACCCGGCCACCCGCACCGCCAGCTCGTCCGGGACGCCCGCCGAGGTGAGCTCGTCCAGGATCGAGTGGTACCAGTCCAGGTCCGCGCCCTTGAGCAGCTTGGGCAGCTCGTCCCAGACCCGCGCGACACCGTCCCGGAACCCTTCGATGGTCTCCGCGATGGCGACGGGCTGCGGCCGGTTGCCCAGCAGCCAGCGCGAACCGCGCTCGACCAGCCGCCGCGAGTGCAGCCGGATCCGGGTCTGGACATCGGCGGCGACCTTGTTGTCGAGCGCCTCGACGGCGTCCCACACCGAGGACAGGCCGAAGATCTCGCGGGCCGTGAACTGGGCCCGCACGATCTCCTCGATCGACGCCCCGGTCTCCTCGCGCAGCCGGTGCAGGAAGGTCGAACCGGCGGTGTTGACCGTGTCGTTGACCAGCACCGTCGTGATGATCTCGCGCCGCAGCGCGTGCCCGTCGACCGCCTCGGGGAACCGCTCGCGCAGCTCGCTCGGGAAGTAGGCGTGCACCAGCTTCTGCAGGTGCGGGTCGTCCGGCAGGACGGTGGAGATCAGCTCGTCCGCCGTCGTGATCTTGGTGTAGGCGATCAGCACGGCCAGCTCGGGCTGGCTGAGCCCCGTCTCGTTGCTCAGCAGCTCCCGGATGTGCCGGTCGGCGGGCAGGAACTCCAGCGCCCGGTCGAGCGCGCCGTCACGCTCCAGCCGGCGCATGAAGCGCTGCTGGGCGTGGAGCAGCGAGGGCGCCTGCGCGGAGGCGTTGGAGAGCGCCACGTTCTGCGCGTAGTTGTTGCGCAGGACGAGCGCGCCGACCTCGTCGGTCATGTCGGCGAGCAGCTTGTTGCGCTGCTTGACGGTCATGTCGCCGTCCCGGACCAGACCGTTGAGCAGGATCTTGATGTTCACCTCGTGGTCGGAGGTGTCCACACCGGCGCTGTTGTCGATCGCGTCGGTGTTGATCCGGCCGCCGTTGCGGGCGAACTCGATCCGGCCGAGCTGGGTGGCGCCGAGGTTGCCGCCCTCGCCGACGACCTTGGCCCGCAGGTCCTCGCCGTTGACGCGGATCGCGTCGTTGGCCTTGTCGCCGACGTCGGCGTTCGACTCGGAGACGGCCTTGATGTACGTGCCGATGCCGCCGTTCCACACCAGGTCGACGGGGGCCTTGAGGATGGTCTGCATCAGGTCGGCGGGCGTCATCTTGCTCACCGACGCATCGATGCCGAGCGCCTCGCGGATGTGCGGGTTGAGCGGGATCGACTTGGCGCTGCGCGGGTGGATGCCGCCGCCCGCGGAGAGCAGGCCCGTGTCGTAGTCGGCCCAGGAGCTGCGAGGCAGGTCGAAGAGCCGGCGCCGCTCGGCGTACGAGGTGGCGGCGTCCGGGTTCGGGTCGATGAAGATGTGCCGGTGGTCGAAGGCCGCGACCAGGCGGATGTGCTCGGAGAGCAGCATGCCGTTGCCGAACACGTCACCGGACATGTCGCCGACGCCGACGACGGTGAAGTCCTCGGTCTGGGTGTCGTGGCCCAGCTCCCGGAAGTGCCGCTTGACGGACTCCCAGGCGCCCCGGGCGGTGATGCCCATGCCCTTGTGGTCGTAACCGGCCGAGCCGCCGGAGGCGAACGCGTCGCCGAGCCAGAAGCCGTACGCGACGGCGACCTCGTTGGCGATGTCGGAGAAGCTCGCGGTGCCCTTGTCGGCGGCGACGACGAGGTAGGTGTCGTCCTCGTCGTGCCGGACGACGTCGACGGGCGGCACGACCTCGCCGGCCACCATGTTGTCGGTGATGTCGAGCAGCGCCGAGATGAAGGTGCGGTAGGCGGCGATGCCCTCGGCGAACCAGGCGTCGCGGTCCACGGACGGGTCCGGGAGCTGCTTGGCGACGAAGCCGCCCTTGGCGCCGACGGGCACGATGACGGTGTTCTTCACCATCTGCGCCTTGACCAGGCCGAGCACCTCCGTACGGAAGTCCTCGCGCCGGTCCGACCAGCGAAGACCGCCGCGGGCGACCTTGCCGAAGCGCAGGTGGACGCCCTCCACGCGCGGCGAGTAGACCCAGATCTCGTACGCCGGCCGGGGTGCGGGCAGGTCCGGGATGGCCTGCGGGTCGAACTTCATCGAGACGTAGGAGTGCGGCGTGCCGTCCTCCGTGTGCTGGAAGAAGTTGGTGCGCAGGGTGGCCTTGATGACGGTGAGGAAGGACCGCAGGATCCGGTCCTCGTCGAGCGAGGCGACCTGGTCCAGGGCCCCGTCCAGCTCCTCCAGGAGCCCGTCGGTCAGCTCGGTGCCGGCGCTCTGCCGACCCGGCGACATGCGGGCCTCGAAGAGCGAGACGAGCAGCCGGGTGGTGTGGACGTTGTTGCGGAGCGTGGACTCCATGTAGTCCTGGCTGAAGGTGGACCCGGCCTGCCGCAGGTACTTCGCGTAGGCGCGCAGCACCATGGCCTGCCGCCAGTTCAGCCCGGCGCCGAGGACCAGCGCGTTGAAGCCGTCGTTCTCCGCCTCGCCCTTCCAGACGGCGGCGAAGGCTTCCTGGAAGCGGGCGCGGGCGTCATCGGCGAGGTAGCCGCCGTTGCCGTTGGCCAGCGGCATCCGCAGCCCGAAGTCGTAGATCCAGGCGTGGGTGCGGTCCGCGCAGCGCAGCTCGTACGGTCGCTCGTCGACGACCTCGACGCCGAGCTGCTGGAGCGCCGGGAGGACGGCGGAGAGGGAGACCTGCTCGCCGGTCCGGTAGATCTTGAAGCGGCGCTCGCCGGGGCCCGCGCCGACCGGCTCGTACAGGCTGAGGGCGAAGTCCTTCTCACCCTGCTTGAGGGTCTCCAGGTGGACCAGGTCGGCCACGGCGGCGCGCGGCGAGTGGTCGGCCTTGTAGCCCTCGGGGAACGAGTGGCCGTACTGGCGCTGCAGTTCCGCGCCGCGCTCCTCGCCCAGCTCGGCGTTGAGCGCTTCCTGGAAGCCGTCGGCCCAGGAGCGGGCGGCCTCGACGAGGCGGGCCTCGATCCGGTCGGCGTCGGCGTCCGTCAGATGCGGCAGCTCGGTGCCGGCCGGGACGCGGATGACGAAGTGCAGCCGGGAGAGGATCGACTCGGTATTCCAGGCGGTGAAGTCGACGCTGTTGCCGCCGAGCTCCTCCTTGAGGATGTCGATCAGCCGCAGCCGCACGCCGGTGGTGTAGCGGTCGCGCGGGAGGTAGACGATCGCGGAGTAGTAGCGCCCGTACTCGTCCTGACGCAGGTAGAGCCGCAGCCGGCGGCGCTCCTGGAGGTAGAGGACGGAGGTCACGATGGAGCGGAGCTGGTCGACGGGCGTCTGGAACAGCTCGTCGCGCGGGTAGGTCTCCAGGATCTGGAGCAGGTCGCGGCCGTCGTGGCTGTTGTACGAGAAGCCCGCGCCCTCGACGACCTCAGCGACCTTGCGGCGGATGACGGGCACCCGGCGCACCGACTCGGTGTAGGCGGCGGAGGAGAAGAGCCCGAGGAAGCGCCGCTCGCCGATGACGTTGCCCTTGGCGTCGAACTTCTTGACGCCGACGTAGTCGAGGTAGCTGGGGCGGTGCACGGTGGCCCGGCTGTTGGCCTTCGTCAGGACGAGGAGCTTGTGCTCGCGGGCCTTGGCGCGGGCGTCGGCGGGCAGCCGGTCGAAGGACGGGCTGACCGGGTGGGCCTCGTCCTCGCTGTGCTGCGGGTCGGAGCGCAGGATGCCGAGTCCGGTGCCGGGCACGGCGGCCAGCGCGTCGCTGTCCTTGAGCTCGTACTCGCGGTAGCCGAGGAAGGTGAAATGGTCGGCGGCCAGCCAGCGCAGCAGCTCGCGGGCCTCCTCGACCTCCTCGTCGGCGAGGTCGTCCAGCGGTTCGCCGGGCAGGTCGTCGGCGATCCGGAGGGCGGCGTCGCGCATCTTCCCCCAGTCCTCGACGGTCTCCCGTACGTCGGACAGGACGCGCAGCAGGTCGGCGGTGATCTGCTGGAGGTCGGCGCGGTCGGTCTCGCGGTCGATCTCGACGTGGATCCAGGACTCGACGAGCGCGTCGTGCGGCAGCTCGGCCTTCTCACCGGGCTTCGGGGTGCCGGGTCCGCCGGAGAGGACCTCGATGAGCTTGCCGGTGACATCGCGGCGGACGGTGACCTGGGGGTGGATCACGACATGGATGCCGCGCCCCTGCCGGGACAGCTCGTTGGTGACGGAGTCCACCAGGAAGGGCATGTCGTCGGTGACGACCTCGACGACGGAGTGGCTGCAGGTCCAGCCGTTCTCCTCGACGGTCGGGGTGTGCACCCGGACGTTCGCGGTGCCCTGGGGACGATTCTCGGCCAGCCGGTAGTGCGAGGCGGCGGCGCCGAAGACGTCGACCGGGTCACGGCCGCTGAGGTCCTCCGGAGCCGTATGCAGGTAGTAGCGCTGGAGGTAGGCGAGCACCGTGTCCTGGCCGGGACGGTCGCTCGCGTCGGCCCCGGCAGCGGCAACGCGCGCCCGGGGGACACCTCCCGGGCCACCGACACCACCGCCCGGACCGTTTTCAGCTACCTTGGCGGCCCCTGCGAGCAGCTCGGCCTTGGCTTCGTCCAGCTTGGTCTGCATGTCCTCTGGCTCCTGTCGCGCGCCGTTGCGTGACGTAGGTGAGAAAAGCGACGTACCGCCACGACGCGGGGTTTCCGGTCTGGGTCGACGCTATGCCGCTTCGAGAGTTCCCCGGGACCACATGGGCCATTTTTGACGGCCGGTCCGGAGTCGGAAGATCGCGGATCGCCCGGGTGCTGTGGCACTCCGGGCGGCGGCCGGGGGCTTCGCTGCCCCCGAGGCGTATCGCGCTGATCACGGCACCAGGCTATCGCCCTCGCACCCCACCGCGTCATGAGCCGCTTGTGTACAAAAGAACCCCCCGAACTTTGACACTCTGGACAGTGCGCCGCGCCGCCTTGGCGAACTCCCGAAACCGGGGCAATCTGTCTTTTACCGCACGGATTCAGGCCCTCGACACGCCATCGGGGCCACCGGCCCCGAGGAGCCCGCCATGTCGCAGAAGATCCTCATCGTCACCGGCGACGCCGCCGAATCGCTCGAAGTCCTCTACCCGTACCAGCGGCTGCTGGAGGAGGGGTACGAGGTCGACATCGCGGCCCCCGAACGCAAGACGCTGCGCTTCGTGGTCCACGACTTCGAGCCCGGCTTCGACACGTACACGGAGAAGCCCGGCTACACCTGGCCCGCCGACCTGTCCTTCTCCGAGGTCGACCCCGGGGCCTACATCGCCCTGGTGATCCCCGGCGGCCGCGCCCCCGAATACCTCCGCAACAACGCCGAGCTGCGGAAGATCGTCGGCGCCTTCTTCTCCGCGGACCGCCCGGTGGCCCAGATCTGCCACGGCCCCCTGATCACCGCCGCCACCGGCAACCTGAGCGGCCGCACCGTCACGGCGTACCCCGCCCTGGAGCCGGACATGCAGAGCGCGGGCGCAACGTTCCAGGACACGGAGGCGGTGGTGGACGGCCCCCTGGTCTCATCGAGAGCCTGGCCGGACCACGCGGCCTGGATGCGAGAGTTCCTGAAGGTACTCCGCACCCGGTAACCCCACCCACCACGCACCCCCTCAAGCCCATCCGGGCACGCCTTCCAGCCCGCCCAGCGCCCCCTCAAGCCCGCCCGAGCACACCTTCCAGCCCATCCGGCGCCCCCTCAAGCCCGTCCGGCGATTGAGGACATCTTTCAGCTCAGCCATCTCCGGGCCGCAGGGCACATCCCCAGCCCGCCCGAGCACCTCTCCAGCCCGTCCGGCGCTTGAGGACATCGTTTCAGCCCGTCCGGCGCTTGAGGACATCGTTTCAGCCCGTCCGGCGCTTGAGGACCGGGGCCCGGGGCAGCGCCCCGAAAACCCGCACCACCGCACCCCGCACCACCGCACCAAGGCACACCGCACCCGCTACGCGGAATACGTCTCCGCCAACGCCACCGCCTCCCCCAGGCTGTCCACCACCGGCACCCCCGCCCCCTCCAGACTGCTCCGACTGTGCGACCCACCCGTGTACAGCACGGCCCGCGCCCCCACATGCGCCGCCGCCACCGCGTCGTCGAGCGCGTCCCCGATGACCACCGCGTTCTCCGGCGAGAACCCGTCCACGCCCCCCACCCCGGCCAGCGCGGCGAAGTGCCGCTCCATGTGGAGCGCCTTGCTCCCGCCGGACGGCCCCGTACGCCCCTCGACCCGGACGAACCGCGGCTCGATGCCGTACCCCCGCACCACCGGCACCAGCTGCTCGTGCCCGTACATGCTCAGCAGCGACTGACTGCGCCCGGCCCGCTGCCACTGGTGCAGCAGCTCCTCCACCCCGGCGGTCAGCCCGCAGGCCACCCGCTGCTCCGCGTAGTACCGGTGGAAGATGTCGTCCATCCGCTCCCACTCGGCCTCGGTGGGCAGCCGGCCCAGGAACCGCTCGTAGAACCGGGGTATGGGGATCGTGTACATCTCCCGGTACTGCTCCAGCGTGATCGGCGCCAGCTCGACCTCCGCGAACGCGGCGTTCGTCGCCTGGATGACGGCATGGGTGTCGTCGAGCAGCGTGCCGTTCCAGTCCCAGACCAGATGTGTGCGTGTCGTCCCGGAAGTCATACAGAAAAAAATACCCGCCGGGTACGACAACGCCGCCGGCTCAGCACCGACCCGCCACCGACTCAGCCGATGAGCTGCGGAATCTCCTGGACGCCGAACCAGAGCAGCTCATGGTCCTCGGCACCGTCCACGGTGAACTGCGCGTCGTCGTCACCGAGGTCCGCCGCCCCCAGGGCGGCCGCCGCGGCGGCCACGTCCTTCTCCGCGTCGTCGGCGTCCACGTGCACCGCCGCCGCCTTGGCCAGCGGCAGCGCGGCGGCGATCCGCACCTCGCCGAGCGAGGCCGCGCTCAGCCCGTGATCGGGGTCGGCGGCGGCGGACCCGTCCGGTACGTCGACGGCGACGACGACCCGGCGGCGCACCTCGTCCGGATTTCCGGCGATCATCCGGAGCGAGGCGGCGGCGGCCCGGTTGAGCGCCGCGTACTCCAGCTCCTCGATGTCGTCGGAGACGTACCACTCACGCAGCCCGGGCGTCACCGCGTAGGCCGTCAGCGGTCCGGGGCCGACCTCGCCCGCACCGTGCGCCGCTGCGAGACCGGAGAGGGTCAGGGGGACGTACACGCGCATGGCAGGTCGCTTTCGTAGAGGGAGACGTCCTCAGGATACGTGGGAGCGTCCCCTTTCGGGTTTCGGCAACCGGGGGCCTCCGTCCACGGCCGACGGCCCGTCACCCTCGCCGTAGCCCATGCCGCACAAGGGCCGAGCCACAGATAGGTGAAACGCTCCACGCCCGTTCGGCGCCGAGAGGCCCCTTGCGTCGCTGACGACCGCACCCGTAGAAGATTCCCGACACAAGTTACCGCCCGGTAGAACCGGGCCCGGTCAACGGGGGCGATGATCATGAGCACGGACAGGACGAGGCCCGCCGGCCGACGCGACCAGAGCGGTCCCAGGTCTGTACCTCCGCAGCGGTCCCGCAGGCTGCAACCCCACCGGCCGCAGCGACCCCACCAATGGTTCGCCGAGCGCCTGCTCGCGGTCCTCAGCGGCCAGCGCCCGGTGCACTGGATGCTCGGCCACACCATCGGCGAGGCCTACGACCAGCTCGCCGAGCTGGCCCCGAGCACCCCGCTGGGGGCCGTCCGGGGCAGCCGCCCCGTCCTTCGGCACTGCCGAGGGGCCCAGCCCGCCACGGGCGTGGTGGAGGCGTTCGCCAGCATCGCCGCGGGCGACCGGGTCCGGGCGATGGCCTTCCGCCTGGAACAGGGCGCCGACCAGCGCTGGCGCTGCGCCGCGGTGGAGCTGGGCGGCGAACGCCTCACGGCCGGGGCCCCGGGCCCCCGGTGACCCGGCAGACGCGGCAGGGGCCGGACACCTCGTGGTGTCCGGCCCCTGCCGGGGTACTGCCCCCTGCTGCTACTTCTTGCGACGGCGACCGCCGCCGCCGCTCTTCTGGGCCTTGCGGCGCTCCGCACGCGTCATGCCGTCCGAGGAGCCGGACCGCGCACCGTCGTCGTCGCTGGCGAAGTCTCCCTCGACGACACCGCCCTCGCCGTCCACCGTGGGAGCGGAGAAGTGGAGCCGGTCCGGCCGCTGCGGGGCCTCCAGGCCCTTGGCGCGGATCTGCGGGGCGGCAGCGGCGCTCTCCTTCTCCAGCGAGGTGCGCTCGGCGCCGTCCTGCACCGGAACCTCCTCGACCTGCTGCTCGACCTGGACCTCCAGGTTGAACAGGTAGCCGACGGACTCCTCCTTGATGCCCTCCATCATGGCGTTGAACATGTCGAAGCCCTCGCGCTGGTACTCGACCAGCGGGTCCTTCTGCGCCATGGCCCGCAGGCCGATGCCCTCCTGGAGGTAGTCCATCTCGTAGAGGTGCTCGCGCCACTTGCGGTCGAGCACCGAGAGGACCACGCGTCGCTCCAGCTCACGCATGATGTCGGAGCCGAGCGTGCTCTCGCGCTCCTCGTACTGCTCGTGGATGTCGTTCTTGACCGACTCGGCGATGAACTCCGCGGTGACGCCCGCCAGGTCCCCGGCCGCGTCCTCCAGCTCCTCGACGGTGACCTTCACCGGGTAGAGCTGCTTGAAGGCGCCCCACAGCCGGTCCAGGTCCCACTCCTCGGCGAAGCCCTCGGCGGTCTCCTGCCGGATGTAGTCGTCGATCGTGTCGTCCATGAAGTGCCGGATCTGGTCCTGGAGGTCCTCGCCCTCCAGAACGCGGCGGCGCTCGCCGTAGATGACCTCGCGCTGCCGGTTGAGCACCTCGTCGTACTTCAGGACGTTCTTACGCGTCTCGAAGTTCTGCTGCTCGACCTGCGACTGGGCGGAGGCGATGGCGCGGGTGACCATCTTGTTCTCGATCGGGACGTCGTCGGGAACGTTCGCCATCGACATGACGCGCTCGACCATCTGCGCCTTGAACAGACGCATCAGGTCGTCGCCCAGCGACAGGTAGAAGCGGGACTCGCCCGGGTCGCCCTGACGGCCGGAACGACCGCGCAGCTGGTTGTCGATACGGCGCGACTCGTGGCGCTCGGTGCCGAGAACGTAGAGCCCGCCGAGGTCCTTGACCTCTTCGAACTCCGCCTTCACGGCCAGCTCGGCCTGCTCCAGAGCGGCGGGCAGCGCGGCCGCCCACTCCTCGACGTTCTCCACCGGGTCGAGGCCGCGCTGGCGCAGCTCCGCCTCGGCGAGATCGTCCGGGTTGCCGCCGAGCTTGATGTCGGTGCCTCGTCCGGCCATGTTCGTCGCGACGGTGACGGCGCCCTTGCGGCCCGCCTGGGCGACGATCGTCGCCTCCCGGTCGTGCTGCTTGGCGTTGAGGACCTCGTGCTGGACACCGCGCTTGGAGAGCTGCTGCGAGAGGTATTCGGACTTCTCGACCGAGGTGGTGCCGACCAGGATCGGCTGGCCCTTCTCGTGCTTCTCGGCGATGTCGTCGACGACCGCGGCGAACTTGGCGACCTCGGTGCGGTAGATCAGGTCCGACTGGTCGGCGCGGACCATCGGCCGGTTCGTCGGGATCGGCACCACGCCGAGCTTGTAGATCTGGTGGAACTCGGCGGCCTCGGTCATCGCCGTACCGGTCATGCCGGAGAGCTTGCCGTAGAGGCGGAAGAAGTTCTGCAGGGTGATCGTGGCGAGGGTCTGGTTCTCGTCCTTGATGTCCACCCCTTCCTTCGCCTCGATCGCCTGGTGCATGCCCTCGTTGTAGCGGCGGCCGGCGAGGATACGGCCGGTGTGCTCGTCGACGATCATGACTTCGCCGTCGATGACGACGTAGTCCTTGTCCTTCTTGAACAGTTCCTTGGCCTTGATGGCGTTGTTCAGATAACCGACGAGCGGGGTGTTCACCGACTCGTAGAGGTTGTCGATGCCGAGCCAGTCCTCGACCTTGGCGACACCGGACTCATGGATGGCCACGGTCCGCTTCTTCTCGTCGACCTCGTAGTCGCCGGTCTCCTCGATGCCCTTGAGCTGGTTGCCCGCCTCACCCTTGGTGAGACGCGTGACCAGCTTGGCGAAGTCGCCGTACCACTTGGTGGCCTGGTCGGCCGGGCCGGAGATGATCAGCGGCGTACGGGCCTCGTCGACGAGGATCGAGTCGACCTCGTCGACCACGGCGAAGTTGTGGCCGCGCTGGACGAGCTCGTCCTTGGACCACGCCATGTTGTCGCGGAGGTAGTCGAAGCCGAACTCGTTGTTCGTGCCGTACGTGATGTCGCAGGCGTACTGCTCGCGGCGCTGGGCCGGGGTCATGTTGGCGACGATGCAGCCGACGGACAGGCCGAGGAACTTGTGGACCCGGCCCATCATCTCGGAGTCACGCTCGGCGAGATAGTCGTTGACCGTGATCAGGTGGACGCCCTTGCCGGAGAGCGCATTGAGATACGCGGGCAGGGTACCGACGAGGGTCTTGCCCTCACCGGTCTTCATCTCGGCCACATAACCGAGGTGCAGGGCGGCTCCGCCCATCATCTGTACGTCGTAGTGGCGCTGTCCGAGGACGCGCTTCGCGGCCTCACGGACCGTGGCGAACGCCTCGGGGAGCAGGTCGTCCAGGCTCTCGCCGTCCGCGTACCGTTCCTTGTACTCGTCGGTGAGCGCCCGCAGCTCGGCGTCGGAGAGGTTGACGAAGTCCTCTTCGATGGAGCTGACCTGGTCCGCGATGCGGTGCAGTTTGCGCAGGATCTTGCCTTCGCCTGCACGCATGAGCTTGTTGAAGACGGACACTGAGGCTGGTCTCCTTGCCGGTCGGGCCTGGCACTGGGTCGTGTAATGGACTCTGGCGCGGGCACGGCAGGTGGGCCCCACCGCAACGGCCATCGTAAGCGAGGACACCACCGCGTCGGGAGGGCTGCCGTCGCGTGGACCTCGCCGCACCCTTATAGGACAACGGTCCAAAGGCGCGGAAGGTGCCGGGAAGCCCGAAAAGTGCTCGCATCACGGGAGCGGGTTCACAAGAATCGGTCCATGGAACCGATCACGCTCACCACGGAACGACTGCTCCTGAGGCCCTTCGGCCCGCAGGACACGGCCGAGGTGTACGCCGCCTGCCAGGACCCGGAGATCCAGCGCTGGACGGTGATCCCTTCCCCGTACCGCCTCACCGACGCGGAGCTGTTCACGACAAAGCTCTCCACGGCGGGCTGGCAGGACGACTCCGTCTACAACTTCGCCCTGGCCCTGCGGGAGACCGGGACGCTCGTCGGGGCGCTCGGCATCGACCGCCGCAGCCGGCCGGGGACGTACGAGGTGGGCTACTGGTCCGCCAAGGAGCACCGGGGCCGCGGATACGTCACCGAGGCGGTGCTCGGCTCCGCCCGCTGGGCCTTCGTCTCGCTGGGCGCGGACCGGCTGGAATGGCGGGCCGAGACCGGCAACCTGGCCTCGCGGGCCGTCGCCCTGCGGGCGGGGTTCCGGCTGGAGGGCGAGCAGCGGTCCGGGCTGCTCAACAAGGGGGTGCGGCGCGATGCCTGGACGGCGGCCCTGCTCCCGTCCGACCTGGGGCTCGCGGGCACCCACCCGTACGTCCCCGAGCCGCACACGCCCCGGTCCGGCGGAGCCTCTGATTCCGGACGGTGACCCTGTCATCGACGGGCGGAATCCGGATCCGGACTGTCAGTGGCGCCGTCTAGGGTTCGACGTATGACGCCTGTGCCTCCTCCCGCAGTCGAACTCTCCGCCGACCAGGCCCGCCGTATGGCGCTGCGCGCCCAGGGCTTCCTGGGGGCCCCGGACCGCCGGGCGGGGGTGCCCGGGGTGCTGCGTCACCTCGGCGCGGTCCAGCTGGACACGATCTCGGTGCTGGCCCGCTCGCACGAGCTGATTCCGTACGCCCGGCTCGGCTCCGTGGGCCGCCGGACGGTCGAGGACGCCTACTGGTCGGGCGGCCGGGCCTTCGAGTACTGGTCGCACGCCGCGTGCATCCTGCCCGTCGAGGAGTGGCCGCACTTCGCCTTCCGCCGCCGCGCCTACCGCTCCCGCCCGCACTGGGGCCACGACCTGCCCGACGGCGTGTACGACACCGTGATCAAGCAGCTGCGCGACGAGGGCCCGTTGACGGCGACCGAGCTGGGCGGCGCGAAGAACGGCGGCGAGTGGTGGGACTGGTCGGCGTCCAAGGTCGCCGTCGAGCGGGCCTTGATGTACGGCGAGGTGGTGTGCACCGAGCGGCGCGGCTGGAAGCGGGTCTACGACCTGGCCGAACGGGCCATTCCGGACGCCCTGCTGCACGACGAGCTGAGCGACGCCGAGTGCAGGCGGCGGCTGGTCGCGCTGGCGGGCAGGTCCCTGGGCGTCGGCACCCGTAGCGACATCGCGGACTACCACCGGCTCAAGGGCGAGGAGTTCGACGCCGTGGTGGCGGACTCGGGGCTGGTCCCGGTCGTGGTGGAGGGCTGGGCGAAGCCGGCCTGGGCGGACCCCGAGGCCCTCGCCAAGGAGCCGCGCGGACGCCACCGTACGACGCTGTTGTCGCCGTTCGACTCGCTGATCTGGGAGCGGGCGCGTACGGAGCGGATCTTCGACTTCACGCACCGGCTGGAGGCCTATGTGCCCAAGCAGAAGCGGATCCACGGCTATTTCGCGATGCCGCTGCTGGCGGGCGGGAAGCTCCAGGGCCGGGTCGACCCGGCACGCGAGGGCACCACGCTGGTCGCCCGCCAGGCATCACTGGCCGGCCCTAAGGCCGTGGTCCCGATGGCCGAGGCCCTGGTGGAGGCGGCGGCCTGGGTGGGCTGCACGGACATCCGGGTGGACCGGGTCGACGCCCCGGAGCTGCGCGAGCCGCTCAGGGCGGAGATCGGCCACGCGCTCCAGCGCGCCTACCGCTGACCGGTCACCGGGGCCGTTCCCTACCTGATCTCCAGGATCTTCTCGCGCATGGCGTAGACCACGGCTTCCATCCGGGAGTGCAGCTGCAACTTCTCCAGGATATTGCGGACGTGGTTCTTCACCGTGTTCTCGGAAATGAACAACTCCTTGGCGATATCCCGGTTGTTCATGCCGGTTGCCACGAGTTTCAGCACTTCCAGCTCGCGTTCGGTGAGCCGGGGCGCCGGAACGAGCCGACGCTCGTCGGTGCGCTGGATCATCGATTTGAACTCGGTGAGCAGCTTGGAGGCCATGGAGGGGCTGATCTGGGACTGTCCGTCGGCGACCGCGCGAATGGCCGTGGCGACCTCGTCGGTGGAGATCTCCTTGAGGAGGTATCCGGTCGCGCCCGCCTTGATCGCCTCGTAGAGATCGGCCTCCTCGTCGCTGATCGTCAGCATGATGATCTTCGCGCTGGGGGCCACCTCCTTGATGGCGGTGCAGGCCTCGATGCCGCCGCGCTTGGGCATCCGGACATCCATCAGAACGATGTCGGGCAGCAGGTCGGCGGCCTTGTCGACCGCCTCGGAGCCGTCGCCGGCCTCGCCGATGACCTGGATGTCCTCCTCCTGCGCGAGGACGATCTCCAGACCCCTGCGGAAGAGCGCGTGGTCGTCGACCACGAGGACCCTGATGGGCTCCTTGCGTGAAGCGCCGTCCGCGTCCGTGCCGGTATACGCACCGGCGTCGTCGTCGGAGTGATTCGCATCGCGCACGGGCCCGAAGGTGTCCGCCATCGTTCCTCCCCCTGAAGGCCACGGCCTGAAGTGTCGGTCGTTCGCCAACGGCACTTCACAGAACACCGATTGGCTCGGGCCGCCATGATTCCATGCCCGGACCCCGGCACGGTGGCCCTGTGCCCGTGCACGGGTGCCCCCGGTGGCGTGAAAACGCCCCGGGGGCACCTCGCCGATATGGCCTCAGCCGCCGAGCGCACCGCCCGCGCCGCCTGCTTCGTCCGCGGCGAGCGGGTCGGTCCTCAGGTGGATGACGCCGTAGTCGTAGGCGTGTCGCCGGTAGACGACACTGGGTTCCTTCGTCTCGGAGTCGACGAACAAGTAGAAGTCGTGGCCGACCAGTTCCATCTCGTAGAGCGCCTGGTCGAGCGACATCGGTGCGGCGGTGTGGGTCTTCTCGCGCATCACGAGCGGCCCTTCGCCCTGTACTTCGAGCGAGCCGATCTTCGTGGTGGGGACGGGCGCCGACGGCTGGTCGCCGACCAACTCACCGTCCTCGTCGAACGAAGCGACGCCGGGGACCACGTCCCCGACCTCGGCAGCAGACAGACGGCCGTTGCCACGGCGGCTGTAGCGCTTGTCGTGCTGCTTGCGCAGCCGGGCCTCCAGCTTTCCGGTGGCCAGGTCGAGCGCTGCGTAAGGGTCGCCCGCCGCCGCTTCCGCCCGGATGACCGGTCCCCGGGAGCGGAGCGTGATCTCCACCCGGTCGGAACGGTCGGCCTGACGGGGATTCGGCTCCTTGGACACCTCGACGTCGAGGCTGATCACCTTGCCGTCGAACTTCTGGATCTTGTCCAGCTTCAGCTTCTCGGCCACGTGCTTGCGGAACCGCTCGGGCACCTCGGTCTTGCGGCCCTTGACGACGATGTCCACGCAGAACTCCGTTCCCGGATCGCCCCGCTCAGCGACGGGGCATCTCCCTTTTGCACCAGGCCCCGGAGATCACCAGGGCCTCGGACTCGGTGGCTTTCGCCTCCTCCTCCCCCGCCGGAAGGGTCGCAACCCCACCGACTTTGCGTGCTTCTCCTACCGGTGAGTTACCTGCCCGAAACCTGATGGTGCATTCATCGAGGTCCGGCATTCACCGTTCCTCACAACCGAACATAGCCTGCGCACCAGGGTCTCGGCACCCGCTACTGGCACGTACCTCCGTTCAGGGGGTATTGCCCTCTCATTACCTGCAACGATGCAGTTTCTCGGTCAGTTCCGGTTTATTTCGAAGGCGGAGGGAGAGGCTGCGACGACCGCCGCCCGGCACCCTCCGTGCACGGAGGGCTCCCGACCGGCGCCACGCGCCTCCCCGACGGCCCGTGCCGCCTCCGCCAGCGTCGATCCCGTCGTCAACAGGTCGTCGACCAGGATCACCCTGCCGTGACGGAGCAGTCCGTTCCGGACCAGTCGCCCCGCCTCCGCCGTGAGCTCCAGCGCACCGGCCAGATTCGCCCGCCGCTGCCGTGCCCCGAGACCCGACTGGTCGGCGACCGCGCGCCGCTGCCGCAGCAGCGGGAGCACCTGGGCCGGCAGCCCCCGGCGCCGCAGGTCACGCGCGGCCGTGGCGGCGATTCTGCGCACCGGGTCGTGGCCGCGTGCCGCCGTCGAGGAGCGCGCGGAGGGCACCGGGACCAGCAGCAGGGGGCCCGCGCCGCCCGGTCGCCCCGTCCCGGCCCGTACCGAACCCGCCAGGGCCCGTCCGAGCGCCCCCGCCAGCCCGAGTGCCCCTCGCTCCTTGTGGGCCAGCAGAACCGCGCGTACGGCGTTCTCGTACGGCGCGGCCGCGTACACCGCCGGGAGGCCCGGGGGCCGGGGCGAGGGCCGGACCCGGCGGGCCGGCGCACCGTGCAACGCGGCCCCGCAGGCCGTGCACAGCTCGGTGCGCGGTCTGCCGCAGCCGGCGCAGACCACCGGCAGGAGCAGACCGGACAGCTCGTGCCACACGTTCCGCATGACCCCACTGTGCCGGGCCCTCATGGACCGGACCACCCCTGTGGAAAATCCCGGGCGCCCGGGGCGCCCCGGCGGAGCCGGACCGGCTCCCGGATCAGCCGGGGTAGACCAACGACGTGCCCTGCTTGAGAACCGTCTGCCAGTTGTCGCCCGGCGACAGCTTCACTATGCCGTCGCCGACGGTCTCCGCCATCAGGGGAAGCAGCTCGTCGTCGGCCGCGGCGACGGACTGGACCTGGTTCACCCCGGGCAGCGCACCCGAGGCCGACGTGGAGCCGTCCGCCTGCACGTAACGCACCTGCTGGACGCCGCCCTCCTCCTTGCCGACCACCACCAGACGGCTGCGTCCGGACCAGGAGATGGCCGTGACGTCCGCGAGTTGCGGTGCGGCCTGGCGCAGGTCCTCGACCGAGATCTCGGGCGTCACCGAGGAACCCCGGCGCTCGACCCGGCCGATGTTCAGCGTCGTATGGCCGTCCTTCGTCAGCAGCAGGGCGATCCGCACCCCGTCCGCGGACATTCGCAGCTCCTCGATGCGGGCGCCGTCGAGACCCGGCACCCGGACCTCCTGCGGCTCGCCCGCTCCTCCGGCCAGCCGCAGCAGCCGGGAGCCGGCCGGATCACGGTCGGCGACCCACAGATCGCCGCGGCCGTCCCAGCTCGGCGGCGACAGCCGGTCGCCGGCCTTCTTCGCCGCGCTGGTGACCAGGGGCTCGGCCAGCTCGCCGTCCGCCTCCAGGGAGGACACGTAGAGGTTCTGTCCGTTGGCGGAGACCGCGGCGGCCCGCTTCTCGTCCCGGGCCACCCCGACGGAGCCCATCGGAACGGCGCCCACGCCGAGAGGACCGGTCACCGGCTCGGGCGTGCCGGTGCCGTCGGTGGCGCCGGGGATCCGCTCCACCTGGCCCTTGTCGTTGATGAAGTACTGGCTGTCGGCCCCGTCGGAGCCGTGGTCGGCGGAGAAGCCCGGCGCGTCGTCGGCGTCCAGCGCGCAGAGCTTGCCCTCGCCGCCCTCCAGCTCCACCCGCTCGACCCGTGCCGAGGTCAGGTCCCGGAGCGTGAAGAGGACCTGGGCGGCCATCATCCGGCAGGCGCTCCGGCTCGCCTTGTCGGCCTTCTGGTTGAGCGGCACCTTCAGGACGTTCTGATCGTCCGGCGCCAACGCGGTGACGCCCTTGCGCAGGGCGGTGCCGGTCGGGAACCGGGAGTCGACGACGGGCCGCAGCCAGTTCGTCGGCCCGGCGAGCAGCGTCCTGACGGTCTGGGTGGCGGTGTCCATGCGCGTGACCGGATCCGTACGGTTGCGTACGTAGACGGGGTCCGCGACGAGCGTCGACTGACCGTTCGTACGCCCGGTGGCGAAGTAGTACTTGTTCACGGAGCGGTAGAGCCGCTTGAAGTCGGACTGCCCGAGGACCAGGCCGTCCGGCACGACGTCGATGCGCCACTCCTGCTTGCCCTCCGCCACCTTCTCCAGCACCAGGTGCAGGGTCTGGGAGTAGTCGGTGGGCGCGAGCGGCTGGTAGGAGCTCTGGGCGTCGACCGCCGCCACCTTCTCGCCGGTCAGCGTGTAGGTCGTCTCCCGGTCCCGGGTGGCCCGGTTGTCCTCGTCGTGGAGCAGGGGGCCGCTGCGGTTGGGGGCCTGGGCGAGCACCGTGGTGCCGCCGCTCGGCTGCCAGGTCCGCCGGGCGTCGGCGCTCAGATACTTCCGCGTGGTCGCGAACGCGGGATCGTCGCTGGTCATCGACTCCAGGAAGCCGTCGACGATCTCGCTGGGCGGCGCGCCGTCCCGGGGCGCCACCGCGTACACCTGCACCTGGGAGTCCCCGGGCTGCGAGGCGTCGACCGCCTTGACGTCCCCGGTCACCGGCATCGAGCCGCACCCGGCCAGCACGACGATGCCGCAGCCCAGCAGCGCGGACATCCGCACCGCCCGTCCGTGGCCGCCCGGACGGCGGTCAGTACCCACGAGTGGTGTCCTCCCGGTCGGAATTCTGTACGCCGCCGGCCGCGCGCCCACCGGGACGCTCCTGGGCCGGGCGCGTCACGACACGTGCTCCGTTGCCGGGCAGCGCGGCGGGGTGCACCGACGAGGGGGCGCCGGTGCGGACGGCGGGGCCGCGACCGGGCACGGGCAGCGGCGAACGGTCGCCGGCCCCGGGCTGCGGCGGCACGGACATCAGCCGGTGGTCGTCCGAAGCGATCGCCCCGGCCTCCTCACGCTCCCGGTTGTCCCGGTTGCGCCGCGAGTCCTCGGGCTCCAGCGGTATCGGCGAACCACGCAGGGGCTCGTCCGCCGTACGCGGCAGGGTCAGCCTGAACTGGGAGCCGCCGCCCGGCTCGCCCCAGGCCTGGAGCCAGCCGCCGTGCAGCCGGGCGTCCTCCACGGCGATCGACAGGCCAAGACCTGTCCCGCCGGTCGTCCGGGCCCGCGCCGGGTCGGCACGCCAGAACCGGTTGAAGACCCGGGTCGCCTCGCCGGGCTTGAGCCCGACCCCGTAGTCCCGGACGGCCACGGCGACCGCGCCCTGTGCCACGCCCATCCGCACCACGACGTCCCGGCCCTCGCCGTGCTCGACGGCGTTGACGACGAGGTTGCGCAGGACACGTTCGACGCGGCGGGCGTCGGCCTCGGCTATCACCGGCTGGTCATCGCCGATGACCAGGATCCGGCTGCCCTTGCGCTCGGCGAGCGGCTCGGCACCGCCGATCACCCGGTGCACCACGGTCCGCAGATCTATCGGCTCGGCCTCCAGGGCCGCGGCGCCCGCGTCGAAGCGGCTGATCTCCAACAGGTCGGCGAGCAGCGACTCGAACCGGTCGAGCTGGTCGCCCAGCAGCTCGGCGGAGCGTGCGGTGACGGGGTCGAAGTCGGCACGCGCCTCGTGGATGACATCGGCGGCCATCCTGACCGTCGTGAGGGGGGTCCGCAGCTCGTGCGAAACGTCGGAGACGAAACGCCGCTGCATCCGGGAGAGCTCTTCCAGCTGCTGGATCTTCAGCTGAAGGTTCTGGGCCATCTTGTTGAAGGCCTCGCCGAGCCGGGCGATGTCGTCCTCGCCGGTGACCTTCATCCGTTCCTGGAGCTTGCCGGCGGAGAGCCGCTCGGCGATCCCCGCGGCCATCCGCACCGGCGTGACGACCTGCCGCACCACGAACCAGGCGATGGCCCCGAGCAGCACGACGACGAACAGCCCGGCGGTCGCCAGGGTCGTCTTGACCAGCGTCAGGGACTTCTCCTCCTGCGTGAGCGGGAAGAGGTAGTAGAGCTCGTAGGGGTGCTGGTCGATGTCGTAGAGACGTTTGCCGACGACGAGCCCCGGCTGCGACTCCTTGCCGTACGAATACCGGATCAGGGAGTACGTCTGGAAGGCTCCCTGCCCCTTGCCCACGTCCTGGCGCAGGCGCTCGGGCACGCTGGACGCCTCGACGCTGCCCGATCCACGCGGGGCACGACTGCTCGCACCCTCGGTGACCGAGTCCGCGCTGAGCGCGACCACGTTGAAGGCGTTCTTGCCGCCGCTGGCGAGCTGGTCGACGAGCTCGGTGCGCCAGGAGGTGCTGCCGGTCATGCCGTCGGTGCCGTCGCTGCCCTGCCCACCCGGGGCGAGGGGAGCGTTCGCCTTCTCCTGGGCCGCGGCGAAACCGCCGGCGGCCTGGGTCTGGGCGGCCTTGCCCTTCGCGTCGAGCAGGCCGTTGCGCACCTGTCCGATGACGACGAAGCCGAGCAGCAGCACGACCCCGATCGACATCAGCAAGGTGCCCGCGACGACGCGAAGCTGCAGGTTGCGCCGCCACAGGCGGACGGCGGGCAGCAACGGACGGCGTACCCACCGCATCAGCAACCGCGGTACGGGCCCGCCGGGCGTCCGGTCCTCGAACAGCCGGCCGCCCTGCAGGAAACGGCTCATACGTGACGCCTTCCGTCCCGGGCCGGCAGCCCGCTCCGTACGGACTCCCGGCTCCCCGGGCCCCGGAGCAGCACTGCCTCCGGCCATCTCAGCTCGGTCCGGCCTTGTAGCCGACGCCTCGGACCGTCACGACGATCTCCGGCCGTTCCGGGTCCTTCTCGACCTTGGAACGCAGACGCTGGACATGCACATTCACCAGGCGGGTGTCGGCCGCGTGGCGGTAACCCCACACCTGCTCCAGCAGGACCTCACGGGTGAAGACCTGCCACGGCTTGCGGGCGAGCGCGACCAGCAGGTCGAACTCCAGCGGAGTCAGGGCGATGGACTGCCCCTCCCGCTTCACGGAGTGGCCGGCCACGTCGATGACCAGGTCACCGATGGTCAACTGCTCCGGTGCGGGCTCTTCGGACCGCCGCAGACGTGCCCTGATCCGGGCAACCAACTCCTTAGGTTTGAACGGCTTGACGATGTAGTCGTCGGCCCCTGATTCCAGGCCGACCACGACATCGACGGTGTCGCTCTTGGCAGTGAGCATGACGATCGGCACACCGGACTCGGCCCTGATCAGCCTGCACACCTCGATGCCGTCCCTTCCGGGCAGCATGAGGTCGAGCAGCACCAGGTCCGGCTTGGCCTCACGAAATGCGGCCAGTGCCTTGTCGCCGTCCGCTACGAACGACGGCTCGAAACCTTCTCCACGCAGCACAATCCCGAGCATCTCGGCCAGTGCGGTGTCGTCGTCGACGACAAGGACGCGTCCCTTCATAATCGACATCATCCCATTAGCTAATCGTTACCTGCGATGACCTGGCACACAGCTCTGCCAGTCCGACCCCCGTGACCGGGGAAATTGCGCCCTCCTCGGTGACGATCGCCGTGATCAGTTCCGGCGGTGTGACGTCGAAGGCCGGGTTGTACGCCGGGGCCCCGAGGGGTGCGACGACCATCCCGCCTCCGCCGTCGGCCGATACACCCCGCGGAGATGTGAGCTCCGTCACTTCCCTCCCGGAACGCTGCTCGACGATGATCGATGTGCCGTCCGGGGTCTCCAGATCCACGGTCGTCGTCGGCGCCACCACGATGAAGGGCACATGGTGGTACTTCGCGAGCACGGCCAGCGGATAGCTCCCCACCTTGTTGGCCACCGAGCCGTCCGCCGCGATGCGGTCCGCCCCGATGAGCACCGCGTCGACCTCGCCGGCCGCGAACAGCGACCCTGCCGCGTTGTCCGTGAGCAGGCTGTACGCCAGACCGTTGCGCGCCGCCTCGTACGCGGTCAGCCTGGCCCCCTGGAGCAGCGGCCGCGTCTCGTCCACCCACAGCCGGCGCAGCCGCCCGTGCCGGTGCACCCGCAACGCCACGGCGAACGCCGTCCCCTCGCCCCCGGAAACCAGCGCCCCGGTGTTGCAGTGAGTCAGCAGCTGATACCCACGACCCGGCAGCAGCTCCTCGAGCAGCGCCTCGCCGTACTCCGCCATACGCCTGCTGGCCTGGGCATCCTCCTGGTGCAGGGCCCGCGCCGCGGCCAGCGCCGCCGCGGCGGCCGCCTCGTCCCCCGCCCCCTTCCCGGCCGCTTCCCAGTAGGCCGCCGCCACCCGCCGCACCCCGTAACCGAGGTTCACCGCGGTGGGCCGCGCCCCCTCCAGCAAGCCGGCCGCCTCCGCGACGTCGTAGCCCCGCGCCGCCGCGAGCGCCACCCCGTAACCCCCGGCGATCCCAAGCAGTGGAGCCCCTCGCACCGCCAGCGTTTGGATCGCCCGCACCAGCGCGGGCACATCGGTGCACACCAGCTCGACCTCCTCGGCGGGCAGCCGCGTCTGGTCGAGGAGCACCAGCACGGGCCCTTCCGGAGGTTCGTCCCAGCGAAGTACGGAAAGGGCGGGAGGCTCGATGCCCACCGGCGATTGCGCGTCCTGATCAACCATCTGTCCAGTCTGCCCGGTGAGCCGCCCGCACATGAAGGCACGAAGCAGATCGCGCAGGAGACAGAGCGGCCGGTCCGCCCCGGGCCGCCGCGTGGCACGATGGCTGCCAACCTGCCGCCCCGATGAGCGGTCAGGACGGTGAAGGAGCGAGAATGAACGACTCTCCGGGCTGGGCGTCGCCCGGATCTGCCCCCTCCGACGGCAAGGAGACGGCGATTCCCCGCCCCTCCGACCCCCAGGACGGAAGCGGCCCGACGGGACAGTGGTCCCCCGAGCAGCCGCCGCCCGGGCAGTGGTCCCCACCGAGCAACCCCGGCAGCGGCCCCGGAACACGGCCGCCCGCACCCGGCTGGGGCGGCGGCCCACAGCGGCAGGGCTGGGCAGGACCGCCGCCGGCCGCGAAGCCCGGTGTCATCCCGCTGCGTCCTCTGAGCCTCGGCGAGATCCTCGACGGCTCGGTGTCCGCCCTGCGCGCCCACTGGCGTACCGCACTCGGCTTCAGCCTCGCGGTCTCGGTGGTCACCCAGATCGGCATCATCCTCATGCAGCGCTATCTGCTGCCGGAACCGACCTCCGTCGACCCGAACGCCACCGGCGCCGAGGCCCTCCGCCAGACCGCCGATTCGGCCCGCTCGACCCTGCTCTCCCTGGGCCCGGCCTCCCTCGTCTCGATGATCGCCACGCTCTTCACCGCGTCGATCGTCACGGTGGTCATCAGCCGCTCCGTACTGGGCCGTCCCACCACGCTCTCCGACGCCTGGGCAGAGGCCCGCCCCCGGGTCCTCCCGCTGCTCGGGCTGACCGTCCTGGTGGCCCTGATCATGGCCGCGATCATGACCGTGGGCATCGGCCCCGGTCTGCTGCTGGGCTCCGAGGCCGGAGCGGCACTCGCCTTCCTCGGCTTCGCCGCCGCCTGCGTCGTGATGCTCTGGCTGAACGTCAGCTTCGCCCTCGCCGCCCCCGCGCTGATGCTGGAACGACAGAGCATCCTGGCCGCGCTGCGCAGGTCGGCGAAGCTCGTCCGCGGCGCCTGGTGGCGCACCTTCGGAATCCTCGCCCTGACCTGGCTGCTGACCTTCCTGCTGACGTTCCTCGTCTCCATCCCGTTCGGCGCCATCGCGGTGATCGTCGACGGAACCGACGTCAGCGAGTTCTTCAGCAGCAACCCGCCGTCCTTCGGCTGGCCCTTCCTGATCATCACCGGGATCGGCGAAGTGATCGTCTCGACGCTGATCTACCCCTTCGTCGCCGGTGTGATGGCCCTTCTCTACATGGACCAGCGCATCCGCCGCGAAGCCCTGGACCTGGACCTGGCACGGGCCGCGGGCCTTCCCGGCTACGGCGCCGACACCCCCAGGAGCTGATGCCGTGTCGGGGGCGGGGGGCATCACCACAGCACGGCGGGACGCCGCAGCGGGCGACATACCCGTGGACACTCCACGTCTCCCCGCACGGGAGGCGGCCGAGAGCGAGCTGTCCAAGCCGATGTACCACGAGAACGACCCGAACTTCCTCCAGCGCGCCCTGAACCAGTTCTGGGACTGGGTCGCCGGAGTGTTCGACGCCGCCGCGGGCGCCGCCCCCGGCGGCCCGGCCGGACTCGTCGTCCTGGTCGTCATCGTCATCGGCCTGGCCGCCGCCCTCTGGTGGCGGCTCGGCACCCCGCAACGCTCCTCCCGGAGCGCCGACGCCCTCTTCGACAGCGACGGCCCCCGCAGCGCGGCCCAGCACCGCGCCGCGGCCGAGACCCACGCTGCGGCCCTGCGCTGGACCGAAGCCGTACAGGAACGCATGCGCGCCATCATCCGGTCCCTGGAGGAGCGTGCCCTGCTCGATCCCCGCCCCGGCCGCACCGCGGACGAGGCCGCGGCCGAAGCGGGCCGTGCCCTGCCCGAGCACACCGGCCGACTGCGTGCCGCCGCCCGGAGCTTCGACGATGTGACATACGGCGGCCGCACCGCGGACCAGACGGCATATCTGTCCCTGCGCACCCTCGACCTCGAACTCGACGAGGCCAAGCCGCTGCTGCCCGGAACCTCCCGAGGAGCAACCGGATGACCGCAGCGACCACCACTTCCCCCACCTCGACGGCGCCCACCCCCGGCCAGGTCTGGACCCGCGCCCGAGGCATCCTGGCCGTCGTCCTCATCCTCGTCGTCGCCGGCATCACGTTCGCCGCCGTACGCTCGGGAACGAACTACGGACAGCTCGACCCCCGCTCCGCTGAGCCCAAGGGCAGCCGCGCCGTGGCCGAACTCCTCGAAGCACGCGGCATATCCGTCACCGTCGCCACCACCCTCGACGAAGCCACCGCCGCGACCGGCCCGAACACCACCCTCCTGGTCGCCGGCCCCAATCTCCTGACCCGGTCGCAACAGCTCCGGCTGGACGAGGCGGCCTCCGCCTCCGCAGGACGCACCCTGCTGATCGCCCCGGGCCCGGGGGCCACCGCCCGGCTCGCCCCCGGTGTCCGCTCCGAGACACACCACGCGGTCAGCGCTCTCGCCCCGGCGTGCGAGCTCCCCGCCGCCCGCAGGGCCGGCACAGCGGACCTGGGCGGCACCCGCTACACGACGCAGGACCCGGCCGCCGTCACCTGCTACCCGAGCGCAGGCCTCCCGAGCCTGGTCGTCCTCCCGGCCGGAACGAGCGGCGACGGCGACACCGTCCTTCTCGGCTCCCCCGACTTCCTCCACAACGAGCGTCTCGACAAACAGGGCAACGCCTCGCTCGCCCTGCAACTCCTCGGTTCCCGTCCTCATCTGGTCTGGTACCTCCCCTCTCTCACCGATCCATCCGCAACAGCCGATGACAACGCCCCCGGCGACGGGAACGAGGAGCAGTCGGAGGGCGGGGCGCGAGACGAAGCGGCCGACGAGAGCAGCTTCCTCGACCTCGTCCCCTCCGGCTGGCTGTGGGGAACGGTTCAACTCGCCCTCGCCGCAACCCTCGCCGCCGTCTGGCGGGCCCGCCGGCTCGGCCCCCTGGTGACGGAACAGCTGCCGGTGGCCATCCGCGCATCCGAAACCGCCGAAGGCCGCTCCCTCCTCTACCGCAAGGCCAACGCCCGCGACCGGGCCGCCGACGCCCTCCGAGCCGCCACCCGCACACGCATCGCACCCCTCGCCGGCGTGCCCTCCCGCGACGCACACACCCCCGACGTCGTCCTCACCGCCGTGTCCACCCGCGTCACCACCTCGGACCAGGACCTCAACACCCTGCTCTTCGGCACGGCTCCCGCCACCGACGCCGCACTGGTCCTCCTCGCCGATCAACTCGACGCCCTCGAAAGAGAGGTACGCACTTCATGAGCGCCCCGACCCCCGAGCCGGCCGAGCCCACGGCGCCCACTGCGGCTCCCGCGAGGCCCGCGGCACCGGAGCCGTCCGACAGCGCCCGCGCGTCCTTGGAAGCTCTGCGCTCCGAGATCGCCAAGGCCGTCGTCGGCCAGGACCCCGCCGTCACCGGACTCGTCGTCGCGCTGCTCTGCCGGGGACACGTACTCCTCGAAGGCGTGCCGGGCGTCGCCAAGACCCTGCTGGTGCGGGCACTCGCCGCTTCGCTCGAACTGGACACGAAGCGCGTCCAGTTCACCCCCGACCTGATGCCCAGCGACGTCACCGGCTCACTGGTCTACGACGCGCGCACCGCCGAGTTCTCCTTCCAGCCCGGCCCCGTCTTCACCAATCTGCTGATCGCCGACGAGATCAACCGCACTCCCCCCAAGACCCAGTCCTCCCTCCTCGAAGCGATGGAGGAACGGCAGGTCACCGTCGATGGAACGCCTCGGCCACTGCCTGATCCCTTCCTCGTCGCCGCGACCCAGAACCCCGTCGAGTACGAAGGCACCTATCCCCTCCCCGAAGCCCAACTGGACCGCTTCCTGCTCAAACTGACGGTTCCGCTCCCTTCGCGGCAGGACGAGATCGACGTCCTCACCCGCCACGCCGACGGCTTCAACCCACGCGACCTGAAGGCCGCCGGGATACAGCCGGTCGCGGGGCCCGCCGATCTGGAAGCTGCACGCGAAGCCGTCGCGAAGACGACCGTCTCCCCCGAGATCGCCGGCTATGTCGTGGATATCTGCCGTGCCACGCGCGATTCCCCCTCGCTCGCCCTCGGTGTCTCCCCTCGAGGCACCACCGCACTGCTGTCGACAGCCCGCGCCTGGGCTTGGCTGACCGGCCGGGACTATGTCATCCCGGACGATGTGAAGGCCCTGGCGCTCCCCACACTCCGTCATCGCATCCACCTGCGGCCCGAGGCGGAAATGGAAGGAGTCACCCCGGACTCCGTCATCGCCTCAGTGCTCGCCCACGTCCCCGTACCCCGATGAGGCGGTGACCATGGCCCTCACCGGACGTACCGCGCTGCTGGCCGCTCTGGGGTCACTCCCCGTAGGCATCCTCGCTCCCAGTTGGACCGGGATGCTCGCGGTCAACGCACCGCTCTCACTGGCAATTCTGTGTGACTATGCCCTGGCCGCGCCAGTGCGCACGCTTCGATTCACTCGATCCGGTGATACATCTGTTCGACTCGGTGACGCGGCAGAGGTGCAACTGACGGTGACCAACACGTCGCGCCGCCGTCTGCGCGCCCAGCTCCGGGATGCCTGGCCTCCCAGCAGCTGGACCTCGGGCACCGAGCGCGGCGCTTCCCGTCACGCGCTGACGATTCCCGCCGGGGAACGTCGACGCCTGGTCACGGTTCTGCGCCCGACCCGGCGCGGCGAACGGCGGGCGGAACGCATCACGATCCGCTCGTACGGCCCCCTCGGCCTCGCCGCACGCCAAGGGCAGCACCGGGCCCCGTGGACCGTACGGGTCCTGCCTCCGTTCACCAGCCGCAAGCATCTGCCTTCCCGGCTCGCCCGGCTCCGTGAACTCGACGGCCGTACCAGCGTTCTGACGCGCGGTGAGGGCACGGAGTTCGACAGTCTGCGGGCCTACGTGCCCGGGGACGACACCCGCTCCATCGACTGGCGGGCCACCGCGCGCCAGTCCGCCGTAGCGGTCAGGACGTGGCGACCCGAGCGCGACCGGCACATTCTGATGGTCCTCGACACCGGGCGCACGTCAGCGGGCCGGGTGGGCGACGTCCCCCGCCTGGACGCCTCGATGGACGCCACACTGCTCCTCACCGCACTCGCCACCCGGGCGGGCGATCGCGTGAGCCTCCTGGCCTACGACCGCCAGGTCCGAGCCAGGGTCCAGGGCCGGACGGCCGCGGGAAATGTTCTGGCCACCGTCATCAACACCCTGGCCACGCTGGAATCCGAGCTCATCGAGACGGATGCCCGCGGCCTCAGCAACGCGGCCCTCACCGACGCGCCCCGCGGTTCGCTGATCGTTCTCCTCACGACGCTGGAGGCTGCCCCCATCGAGGAGGGGCTCCTCCCAGTGCTGCCGCAGCTCACTCAGCGCCACACCGTACTGCTGGCCGCGGTCTCCGACCCCCGGATCGAGGAGATGGCCAACGGCCGGGCAACGGTGGACTCGGTGTACGACGCGGCCGCCGCCGGTCAGGCCCAGTCCGACCGTCGCCGCACGGCTGACAGGCTCCGTCGCCACGGCGTCGTCGTCGTGGACGCCACTCCGGACAATCTCGCTCCCGCATTGGCCGACGCGTACTTGGCCCTGAAGGCCGCAGGCCGCCTCTGAGACTTCCGAGACGGCCTGCCGGCTGTCTGCCGTTTCCGTCAGCGCAGGAGAACCGGGCTGGAGCCGGCCTGATCTCCTCGCGGTCGATTGTCCCTGGAACGCAGAAAAGCCCCGCACCAATAAGGTGCGGGGCTTTCCCGGAAAAATTGTTCGGCGGCGTCCTACTCTCCCACAGGGTCCCCCCTGCAGTACCATCGGCGCTGAAAGGCTTAGCTTCCGGGTTCGGAATGTAACCGGGCGTTTCCCTAACGCAATGACCACCGAAACACTATGAAATTTGAACACCGGATGAAAACACGGCCGTTCGTTATTTCAGAACTAACACAGTGGACGCGAGCAACTGAGGACAAGCCCTCGGCCTATTAGTACCAGTCAGCTCCACCCCTTACAGGGCTTCCACATCTGGCCTATCAACCCAGTCGTCTACTGGGAGCCTTAACCAATCAAGTTGGTGGGAATACTCATCTCGAAGCAGGCTTCCCGCTTAGATGCTTTCAGCGGTTATCCTTTCCGAACGTAGCCAACCAGCCATGCCCTTGGCAGGACAACTGGCACACCAGAGGTTCGTCCGTCCCGGTCCTCTCGTACTAGGGACAGCCCTTCTCAATATTCCTACGCGCACAGCGGATAGGGACCGAACTGTCTCACGACGTTCTAAACCCAGCTCGCGTACCGCTTTAATGGGCGAACAGCCCAACCCTTGGGACCGACTCCAGCCCCAGGATGCGACGAGCCGACATCGAGGTGCCAAACCATC
>NZ_JAAGMH010000127.1:0-43457 GCF_010548505.1 Streptomyces sp. SID14515
ATCCGGCGGCGAGGGCGGCGGCCAGCACCCCGGCGCCCGCGCCCAGCGCATCACGGCGGCCCATCGGAGCCCTGCGTCCGTCCATGCCCGACCACCTCACGCTCCACGGATGCCACCGGTTCCGGGGTCACAGTAGAGGCGCGATGGGCGAAATGGGGTGATTGAGCAGTTCAGCCGATGATCAATGAATCATTCAGACGTCGCCATAAGAATGCATGGAAAACCAGGCAAGTGACCGAGCACACCTACGATTCAACCAGCAAATGCCCGTTTGATCCTAAAATATCCACACAAGCCGCTTTGGCACCGGGGTCGCCCGTCTGCCATAGTCGGATCCACGACCCCCATTGACCCGGGCCAAGGTCGTCATAAGCGGCCGTGAACACACCCCCCATGTCACGGCCCCCGTCAGAAACCCCCGCAGCGCCGCACCACGGCCGACCGGGGGTTTCTGCGTGTCAGCGGTCGGAGATCCGCATCTCGAACCAGGTGGTCTTGCCGCGCGGCAGCAGGTCCACACCCCATCGGTCGGAGAGCTTGTCGACGAGGAAGAGCCCTCGGCCGCTGACGTCCATCTCGCGCACCGGCATCAGACACGGCAGCCCACGCGAGGGATCACGCACCTCGACCCGGATCCAGCCCCGCCGGCGCACCATGCGTAACCCGAAGACCCGGGCCCCGGTGTGGCGCACCGCGTTGCCGACCAGCTCGGAGACGAGGAGCACCGCGTACTCCGCGGTCTGCGGCGAGAGGGCCCACTGACGGAGCACGACGCAGGAGGTGAGCCGTCGGGCCGTCGCCGCCGACTCCGGACGGGACGGCAGCCGCACTTCTCCCTCGGTCGGATTTCCGAACAACTCCAGCGCCTTGAACGCCTGTTCGTCATCCATGGTCGACGTCCAGCGCGCCGCGGTCGCGCTGCTGCGCGGTCGCGGCTGATCCACACCCTCCAAGCCCGCCATGCCCACCATCATGGCCGCACGAATCGGCCTCCGGGGCCGTTCCGCAGGAATCCGCACCCCGGAACAACTCATTCCGCAGAAGGCTTTTGACATATGCCCATGGCAAAAGAGTGCCGCGCAGAGCCCCGCTGAGCTGCGGCGATACACGCCCCCGCGAGGGTCGCCCGGCCGACGGCGGCACCGGGCCTTAAGGTTGCCTTAAGGCCCGGATAATCCGCTCTGATTGGTGAACCCCGCACACGAGGCCCACCCGACCCGACTATCGGCGACCCCGATCTGACTACGGATCACCGGTCATCTGACTACGGATCAGATGGTTGCGGGTTCGAATCCTGCCGAGTGCACAGCAGGCGAGAGGCCCCCCCGGGGGGACATCCTGGGGGGCCTCTCGCGTTGCCCGTACACCTTTCTCGTCCAGCGGCTACGCCCGTGTCGTGTGACTGAAGCCGAGGGTGGCCAGGCCTTCGGACTGACACAGCCGATCGGAGGGGCCGCCGACCTCGGTCTGGAGAAGTTGGTACGCGGCACCGAGCGTCTGCCCCCAGTGCATCGCGGCCCGCCACAGAATCCGGCCCAGGCCCTGTCCTCGGACGTCGGGCAGGACGGCGAAGTACTGAGGCAGGAGCTGGGGGCGTCCGATGGCATCGAGGCGCACGTCCATGGGGCCGATCGCGCCCACGATCCGGTTCTCGACGGCGGTCGCGAGGACCGGACCGCACTGGCCGGTCTGCATCTGGGCGTGGAGGAAGGCCAGGCCGTCGGCGGCCATGGCTTCGGCGAAAGGGGCGAAGGTCTCCCGTACGGCGGCAGGCCAGCCGGTGACGGGGCGGACCGGCCCGTCGGGGTTTGGGCAGGTGCGGTCGGTGAAGCGCTTCAGCTGGATGCGAGTGCCGCGCGGAGAGCCGGTGTCGGGCCCGAGTGGACGCACGACCTTCGCGTTGAACGCGTCGTACTGTGCGGCGAGCTTCGCTGCCAGCTCGGCTGCTTCGTTCACGACGCTGTCTCGGTGGCCGTAGGCGAAGACCTTCACGGTGCCGCGTCCGCGCCGGGTCAGGGTGGGGATCAGGGTGCGCTCAGGTTGGTGGACCACATCACTGCGGAGGACTGTCTCGTCCTTCTCGCCGCCCCAGCGCCGGTCCTTGTCGTAGGGCAGGAAGTCCCCGGTGTCCGCGACTCGCAGAATGTCCTCGAAGAGGTCGACCGACAGGGCGTCGGGGTGGACCGGACCGAGAGTCGGCACGATCGGCGCGGTCAGTTGGGGCCGGAGCCAGTCCCAGCGGAAGAACATGAGCGGCACCCTAGTGGTGGGACGGGCAGGGCTCAGGCCCCGACGCGAGTACGCCGGAGCCTGAACGGAGTTGACCGGCTCGTGTCGGTCAGTGGGGGTTGTCGTCACCGGCATCGCAGGAGCACTCCGCGCTCTCCACGACCTCGTCCAGGTCCAGTACGGCGGTCACCGAGAGGGTGGCGACGGGCGGTGCCGGACGGCGGGCCGAGGCGGGCGGGCCGGGGAGGATGGTCACCGGTACGGGCGTGGTCATGAGGTGTTCTCCTTGTCTCCGTGCTGGCAGTAGCTGTGCAGCGGCGCTTTCGCCTCCTGGTAGTGCTTGGCCAGGGGGCGGCAGACCCGGCAGGTGCCGGACAGGGCGCAGCCCTCGCACCCACCGGTGCGAAGCATGAGGCGGTCGGCGATGGCGCCTAGCCGGGTGAGGCCGTCGATGCCTTCGGCCATGAGGTCGATCTGGTCGTCGCGGCCGACCTTGCAGATCGAGACCTTGGCGTGGGGGTCGGCGTGGAAGAAGGTGTGTCCCGCGTTGCAGCCGGCGAACGGCTTGCGCTGCCGCAGGTGGGCGGCGGACTGGGCGAGGAGCGGCTCTCCGCCGCCGTAGATCGTGGGCGTCATGTTCGTGTACGCGTGGTTCTCGACGTTCCACTCCTCGGCGAGGGCGGCCATCTCGTCGGCCTCGGAAGCGTTGTCCTCGGTCACCACGACGTTGATCCGCAGCGGCAGCCCCGCCTCACGTGCGGCGTCCATGCCTCGCCGGAACGACTTCCATGCCCCGCGGCGCTGGGTGAGCGTGTCGAAGGACTCCTCACTCGCCCCGTACATGCTGACGACCAGACGGTAAGGCGGGCAGTCCTGGAAGAGCTTGAGGAGGTCCGGCCGCCAGAGCAGTGAGCCGTTGGTGGAGATGGTGAGCATCATCCCGGCCCGCCAGGCGTACCGGTAAGCACCCTGGAAGTCTGGATCCATGGTGGGCTCGCCGCCGGTGATCTGGAGCCAGAGGACACCGGCCTCGCGCATGATGTCCAGCAGCCGCACCTTGTCCTCCCAGCCGAGGCCGGAGAAGGGCCGCTCGCCGAGGTAGCAGTGCTTGCAGCCGAAGTTGCAGCCGAGGTTGATCTCCCAGGAGGCACGGCAGTAGCCGTACGGAGACGGCTCGCGCACCAGCACCGTGCCGTGCGCGGTCTGGCCGCCCAGGTCCAGGCCCCACAGGTCGGCGGCGGCCTGCACCGCCCAGGCGGGAAGCGACTCACCGTCGGTGGCGGCCTGGCGCAGGCCCTCGAAGTGGTCGGCGGAGATGCGCGCGCCGGCCCTTGCTCCCGGCTTGAGGAGAAGATGTCCGTCGAGGAACGGGGAGGCGATCAGAGCGTGGGCCATCAGTGGCCCTCCTTCCGGATCACGGAGCGGGCCAGCACGCGGGACTCCTGGCGGCCGGCGCGGCAGTGAATCTCGCCCAGCCCGTTGCAGGTGCCGCAGGTTCTGCCGGACGAGTTGGCGCCGCTGCCACCGCAATCGCCGCACTGTTCGTTGCGAGGCGAGCGAGGGAGCCAGGTCTTGTGCGGGCGCGCGATCAGCTGGTGCACGAGACCTCCTCCGGGGCGTCTTCCCAGGTGTGCTGCTCGGGGTGGTCGGCGAACAGACAGCAGCCCTCCCCGTCAGGACCAGGGGCGACCACCGGGCAGTCCGGCAGCACAAAGAGTTCGGCCTCGTCCGTCCCGTACCAGCGGAGCCACAGTGCGGTCCCGTATGCGCCGGTGTCGGTGAGGAGACCGAAGTGCTCACCCGCGTCGTGCGCGGACAGCTGGCACTGCACCGCCTTGTCGATGTACGGGGCGGCCACCTTCTCCCGCGCTTCCCGCGCAAGGTCGAGGGGCACCCGGTACCAGTGCACGCACCGCATCACGACACCATCCGGAAGGACGCGACAGCGTTCCGGGCCTGCTGCGTGCACCGGGGGCAGACGCACGGCGGGTAGCGGCCCGGGTTCTCCGGTACCACCGGGTCATCGCCCACGCGTACCTCCGCGAGAGGCCCCCACGTCAGCCCGGAGTCGCGGGAGACCCGCAACGTCATCCGTACGTCATCCTGTCCGTTCGCCATGGACAGGAGCATCGCGATCTGCGGGCACGGCCAGAAAGGCCAAGCGGGTTACCCAACTTGGGTAACATCACTTTCGGTTGACCACGAGCTGCAATCCGTAGTCCTCATGCCGGAGCGTGCCCGATGCCCGAGCCACCTCGCCCGAAGGAACTCCCGGTCAGCCTGCTCACGGATCCGGTGATGATCGAGGCATGCCGGGCCAGAGACTTCGGCCGCATCTTTCGGCTGGTCAAGGCGCGAGCGGGCATCTATCCGTCGATGATCGCGCGCCGTTGTGACCTGACTCCGAGCCGGGTGGGTGAGGTGATCACCGGGCGGAGGCAGTTAGTGCACATGGATGTGATCGAACGGATCTCGGACGGGCTGCGCATCCCCGGAAACATGCTCGGCCTTGCCCGACGCTCCTGGGAGACACCGCCCACCCTGGCAGTCACGCCCCGCGAACCGACCGAGGTTCCGACCTCAGCCATCGAACCGTTTGCCGCCGGACTGCCGGGGGCGGACGTCGACAGCATCCTCGCTCTGGCGGCCGAGCGGGATCTCAGCCCGTCGACGCTGGACGCGCTGCATTCGTCGATCGCGGACTACTGGCGCCGGGACGACGAGCACGGCGGCGAGACCCTACGGCCGGCGGTGGTCGGCCAGCTCCGCTACGTCGTCGACCTCCTCAAGAAGCAGCGTCCGGCTCCTGTACGGGACGGCCTGCACAGCATCGCGGCCGAGCTGGCCCGGCTCACCGGATGGACCTACTTCGACGCCCGCCAGTACAACCAGGCACGCGCCTACTTCACCGAGTCCCTCGGACTGGCCAAGGCCATCGACGACCGCCAGTTCATGGCCAACGTCCTCGCCTGCATGAGCCTCCAGGCCACCTACCAGGACAAGCCCGGCGACGCCCTCGCACTCGTCACGGCCGCCCAGGACCAGGCCCGAGCAGCCGCCGCAACGACACCACGCGTACTGGCCATGCTCGCGATGCGCGAAGCCTTCGCCCACGCCACCCTCGGCAACCACAGCGCGACCCACACCGCGATCTCGGAAGCGCACACCCACTTCGGACGGATCAGCACCGGTGACCCGGATCCGGCCTGGGTCGCCTACTTCGACGAACCGAAACTGATAGTGGACACCGGCATCGCACACGGCCGCCTGGGCGAAGCCGCCCTCGCCGAACCTCTCATCGCGGACGCCCTCCGCCACGAACACGCATCGAACCACCGAGGCCGCGCCTTCCACGCCTTCTGGCTCGCCCGCACCCAACTCCAGCGCGGCAAACTCGACGAGGCGTGCTACACGGCCATGGACGCACTGGCCCCGGCGGCGGCCGTCAGCTCGCAACGAGTCACCGGCCACCTCACGGAGTTCTACGAACAGCTGGAGCCCTTCCGCCGCGAACCGGCCGCGGTGACGTTCGAGTCCCGGCTCCGGGAAGTGCTACCCCGTCAGATCAGCGGATTGCCTCGTCCATGAGCACGTAGAGCAGCCCGACAAGAGAACCGCTGCTGACGATCTCGCGCCGGTCGATCATGCCCCGCACGTCGGCCAGCGGGATCCATTCGATCCGGTCCGACTCGTTCATCTCGGTCGGAGGCCCCTCGTGCGTTGCCCCGTCGGCCCGGAAAACGTGATGCTGGGAATCGGTGATGCCGTTGGCCGGCTCGGCATAGATCAGTGACTTGACCGCGCCGAGCCGCCAGCCGGTCTCCTCCAGCACCTCCCGGGCCGCCGCTTCCGCAGGCGTCTCGCCCTCCTCGACCAGGCCCATGGGGAGTTCCCACGCCCAGGCGTTGGTGATGAAGCGGTGTCGCCACATCATCAGCACCTCGCGCCGATCGTTGACGACGGCGGCCACGGCCAGGTGCCGGAGCTTGACGACGTGGTGCTCCCAGCGGTTCCCGTCAGGCGTCTCGACATCGGTGAGCCACAGGTTCACCCAGTTGTTCTCGTAGATCGGACGTTCCCCGTGGATCTTCCACTGCATCGCCGCAGCCCCTCTCGATCGGCTTTCAGCATCGCAGAGTTGTGGAGACGCGCGCCGCGCTTCCGACAAGTTCGCGTCAGATTGACACATGCGATTTGCGCGTGCGGCCGGGCGCTTGTCGGAGACTCGGGCTGCGTTGGCGTCTTTCGCTTGACCGGCGTGGTGCCGACTGGGGTTGGGAGATGTAGCACCATGCGTAGAGCGAGACCCGCCTGTGGGCTTCGAGGGCGATCGAGTGAGCCTCTGAGCGTGGCGTCCTGATCAGCGCGTAAGCGTTGAGCGAGTTGTTACAGGTTTCTCTACCTCATCAAGCACCCGACGCTGGCTGCGCCTGCGCTCCTGGCTTCGGCCCGCTCGGCGCTGCCGCCGCCGACGCGCGCCCGCAGTGGATAGGCCCATGGGGCATGAGTCGAGAACCAAGCCCGCAGCTTCAAGAGGATGCCTCCGGCGGGGGCTCAGGCTCCGGGATAGGAGCCGGGGTAAGTGGTGGGACGAGGTGGGAGTGCTTGTAGCCCCCTCCCCTAGTCAGTAGTTGGGTTGTCTTCGGGGGCTGGAGGGTCGTCGGGATTGAAGGTCTGGTAGAGGCCAATTCCGCATAGGAGCAGGCCTAGCAGGAGGGCTCCCACGAAGAGGCTCCAAGACCACCAAGCTCCTGGTAGTGCGAGAAGCCATAGAGTCGGGAAGAAGAAGATGACGACGATGATCACGGCACCCAGACTCGCCCAGTTGCGGCGATGAGCGACAAACCTCGTTTGTCGAGCCAGAACGGCCGCGAGTTGGGTTCTCACCAGCACTTCCAACTGACTGGTCTCATGGACCCATGACTGCGACTGATCTGCGTTTAGCTTGTCCAGCATCTCCCAGTTGCGCTCTAGGTCCGCAGTCAGGCGAGCATCACGACGGTTCTGGATGGTGCCCGTAACCAGCGGACCCAACGCTGCGGCAAGCACAACGCCCACACCGCCTAGAAGAGGCGTGAGCACCTCAGTTGCAGCCATAGGTTCTCACCGATAGATCTGATCAAGGCCACGCTTGCCCTGCGCCAGCCGTTCCGCAGCGTAGTAGCGCAACTGCTTTCGTACCTCACCGTTTGCCGTAGCGAGGAAGCCGGGCCGTTGCTGACGGCTCCACGCAGAGCTACGGTTCAAAAGACCCCGCGCGCCCGGGAGCCGGATAGTACGGTTCCCGACATGACCCACAGGTTCCCTGATCTAGAGGGGCGTCCCGGTAGCTCTGTCCGGACCGCTGGCGATTGCCCGTCGTGCCTCAAACACACCACTCTCACGCGTGATTCCCACACGCCTATCGACGGAAGCCAAGACGGAAACGGAGTGGCCGTCTACGAGATGCTTCTGACCTGTGACTGGTGCAAGAAGCAGAGCCTCTACCTCCGTACTGCACGTCGCACGTCGCGTGGGACTGGTGGCGCACAACGTGTTTGGTTCTATGACACTGTTGATCTAGAGCAGGTCTGGCCCAAACGGGCTCCGCGCCAACTCGCTCCTGAAGCTCCGGAAGCCGTTCGTGAAGTCTTCGCAGAAGCCGCGCAAGCCGAGGCAGGGGGAGCCATGCGTCTGGCTGGAGTCGGCTACCGCAGCGTCGTCGAGCAGATCGTCAAGGAACGAGGGGCACCGGGCAAAAACCTCAAGGCCATGATCACTACTCTTTCCGGCATGGGGGTGCCACAAAGTGTCGTGGACGCCTTCGACGAGGCAAGAGCCGTTGGCAATGATGCTGTGCATGACGGTATTTCATATTCGACAGAAGAGATCGCCGATCTTGCTGGCCTGATCCAAGAAACCGTTCTCATTCTTTACGTCCAGCCCGCTCAGCGCGCCCAGATGGCAGTAGCACGTGCAGCTCGCCGTGCAGCAGCCAAACAGTCCGCGCCGTAGACGCAGGCCATGTGACAGCAGCGGCGTACCCGCAACCACAGCAACCGCCCCCGTACGCGCACGCCTCTCCGGGGCCGAGTAGCGGCGGATATGGCCGTCGTTGACCGATCCGGCTAGAGCTACGGATCAGATGGTTGCGGGTTCTGATCCCGTCCAGGAAAGCTTCGGGGGGGCGGCAGGGGGACGGCAGGACACTGGCAAGGCTTAGCGCAGCGCCTCACGGACCTCTTGGATCGTGGGCCGGTCGCCCGGAACCGGACTGAGCATGGTGTCGATCAGGTCGCCCAGCTCGCCCGGTGCTCGCACGGGCCGACGCTTGCCGCTCGCGACGGCTCGCCTCTGCTCGGGGCGGGGTGCGTCGTCCGGGTACTCGACGGCACGCCAGCCCGTGGCGGAGATGAGCAGGGATGCGCCGAGCGCGTAGATGTCGGCTTCCGGCGTGGGTTCGGCCTCTCCGGTGGCGAGCACGCTGCGCGCGATCTCCGGAGCCTCGTAGTGGACCAGGCAGCCGCGGAACGGGAAGTCGTACTCAGCGGGTACGTGCCCGCCCCGGGCAAGGGCGAGGTCGATGAGATGCGTCCGCTCCGGCCCGATGATGAAGTGCGCGGGCTGTACGTCACCGTGGGCCCAGCCCTTGGCGTGAAGGTCGGCCAACGCCTCGACACAGCCCAGTGCGACGCTGGTGTGAGGTTCGACGATCGAGCCCTTCTTACGGCAGGGCTCCCACAGTTGGTAGAGGTCCGGCCCCTGGCGCCATGGCTGGAGGTTCCACGTTCCGCTCCCCCACTCGCCGTACGCCACGTCGTCCAGGCCCAGGTGATGCAGTACGGCCCCCTCGCGTGCCGGTGCGAGCGCGGTCCAGGGCTGGGCGGGCCGGTCGGCCGTGGCCTCGATCGGATGACCGAGCTTCACGGCGTAGTGGCCCCGTCGGCTCTCCACTTCCCAGACCGTGGAGCCCCGGCGGTCCGCCGCCAGGCGCTGAACCGTAGGCATCAGGGTGTCGAGCACCGCGATCGGCAGCTCAGGGACTGACCTTGGCAACGTCTCTTCTCCTTCCGGTCCTACCGGCGGCCGGCCACCACTCGTGGCCGGCCGTGTCACTGCTGTCGCGTGCTACGCCTGACCGTACGGTCGGCCGCAGTCCGCGTCGCACTGCGCGAGGTTGGTGCCGTCCATGGTCCACAGATCGTCGAAGACCATGAACCCGGCCGCCTTCATGGCGTGCGCGGAGGCGGCGACCTTCTCCGGGGCACGGGCCCCGCCACCAGGCGCCGGGTTGTGGTGGAGGAAGCGGCCCGCGTACCGCTCGCACAGGGCCGCGTACTCCTTCGTGTGCAGGATGAGCGCGTGCAGCCCGAGGTCCACATCGTCCGACGGGACCATGGGAACGGTGACGGTGGCAGCGGTGACCAGGAAGGCCACGGCCTGGTCCGCGATCCGCCGGGCCTGCTCGGGCGACTGCCCGTTGTGGACGACCACGAAGTGGGCGAGGCTTTCGAACAACTCCTCACCAGCCACCGCGCGACCGGTCCTCCGATCGTTCGTCGTTGCCGTCATGTGTCGACTCCTCGTGTGTGGTGATGCATGACGCCCACCTCTCGCATCGGTCGTTGAGTCACGGCCCAAGGACGACCAGAAGGCGGGCTCGGAAGGCAGGTCCTGAACGAGTACGGGAAGCCGCCGCGGATCGGCCGTATCCGCACACGACCGCCGACCTCGCCCAGGACGACGCCGATACATCCCCTGGCGGTGTCCTTCGCCAATGCACCGATGCACGACCTGGCCTGCTGGTTGCTCGCCATGCGGACGAGGATCCTGCCACTCATCAGGACGTCGGAACCTCCGACGAACCCCACTTCGGGACGTCCCGCGTCGGGTAGAACGTCCCTGGTGCCGTCCCCGAGTGTCAGGTGAGATTGAGATGCCGAACGAGAGGTTACGTGCGGCCATGGCGGCCGGCGGCTGGACGTACACCGCCCTGGCGAACAAGGTCGAGGTCGATCCCAAGTCCGTTGAGAGATGGGTCAATTCGGGGCGCACGCCGCGCCGTGCCACAGCCATGGCGGCAGCGAAATCGCTGGGAGAAGACGTGCACGCTCTCTGGCCCGCGCTCCGGCAGGCACGCCCTGCCCGCGCTGTGAGTCCGGAACTGGTGGCCCTCTACGACCAGCGGGCGGACATCCCCGTCTCCACCTTTGTGGACATGCTGACCCAAGCCCGCGAGCGCATCGACGTGCTGGTGTACGCGGCAGTCTTCCTGCACGAGGCGTACCCGCGGCTCAACGGCTTGCTGCGAGAGCGCGCTGCCGACGGGTGCGCGGTCCGCATCGCGATCGGCGACCCGGACAGCGCCCATATCCAACAGCGCGGCAGGGAAGAGAGGTTCGGCCACGGAATCGAGTCCCGCTGTCGACTCGCCCTCATGCACTACCGCCCCCTTGCCGGGGTACCTGGCATCGAGGTGCGGACACATGCCACCACGCTCTACAACTCGATCTATCGTGCGGATGACCAGGCAATGGTCAATGCCCATATCTGGGGCGTGAACGCCTACGGCGCTCCTGTATGGCATCTGCGGCGCAGCGAAGAGGGCGGCATGTTCGACACCTACGCCAACAGCTTCGATGCGGTCTGGGAGACCGCGACGCCGGTAAGCGAAGGGTGACCATGGCACGGACCGAGTACTACGACGACCCGGCGGCACCTGAACCGAACAGCTTGGTGGTCGCGGCGTCCGCCGTGATCACCGACGCCGAAGGGCGTCTCCTCTTGCAGCGCCGACGCGACAACGACCTTTGGGCTCTTCCCGGCGGCGGCATGGAGATGGCCGACTCGCTTCCCGGCACGGCCGTCCGCGAGGTGAAGGAGGAGACGGGTCTGGACGTCGAGATCATCGGGCTCGTCGGCACGTACACCGACCCTCGCCACATCATCGCCTACTCGGACGGTGAGGTGCGCAGACAGTTCAACGTCTGCTTCACGGCCCGTGTGGTCGGTGGCCGGCTCGCGATCTCGGACGAGTCTACGGAGCTGCGCTTCGTGCCGCCGCAGGACATCGATCAACTGCCGATGCACCACACGCAGCGGCTCCGGATCCGCCACTTCCTTGAACGCCGTGCGCGGCCCTATCTCGGCTGAACGACATGCGACATCCGCTTTGGGAGAGAGTCCAGGTTGCCTCTCTGCTGAGCTGCGGCTTCACCGGGCCAGGAAGCGGTTGGTCGCTCACCCATGAGGCAACGGCGCAGATCGTGGCTACCTCCTGCATCCGGCACGGTTGTGGCAGGGGACCTGTTCGCGACGAGATGCCACGAGTGCTGCGCCAGGAGCTCGGGTGCTGGGCTGTCCTTCAGAGGCGGTACGCACCGACGCAGGTCCTGCTTGACGCCGATCCAAGCGCCGTTGACGGGCACGGGCCACGCGAGCCGGGGACTGGAACAGATCGTTCAGCACCTCGTCGGGGCAAGTGCCACGGCAGCTCGATCAGCCTTGATACCCAGACAGTCGTGCGCCTCAACCGCGAGCAGTTGGCGCACCGATTGGCTTCGAACCCCACGTTGAGACGGCTGTCCTGATCGAAGACCGTTTCGGCACCGCCGACCGGTCTCATGTGGGCCGGCCGTCCGCACCATCCGCATGTCGTGCTTGCTTCCGGCGATCAGGTCGTCCACATCGGATGCGGCTCGACGAGGCAGGCCGCATGGGCATGGCTCTCTGGTCCCAGCGGCAGCCGTCGGCTCGCTACGAGTCCTCGGCCCTCCGGGAGTTCCACGAACGGTTCGGGCCCATACGCTGCGAACCAGCCGTGGTTGCGTTCGAGTACCGGCTATGGAAAGTGCCGCCCCGTCGGGTCAGCGGATGGCCTCGTCCATGAGGAGGTAGAGCAGCCCGACCAGGGAGCCGCTGCTGACGATCTCGCGCCGGTCGATCATGGCTCGCACGTCGGCCAGCGGGATCCATTCGATCCGGTCCGACTCGTTCTTCTCGGTCGGCGGGCCTTCGTACGTCGCCCCGTCGGCCCGGAAGACGTGGTGCTGGGAGTCGGTGATGCGATGCCGCCACATCATCAGCACCTCGCGCCGCTTCCAGCATCGCAGAGGTACAGGGACGGCCACGGCGATCCCAGGCGATCCCAGGGGCCGCCGCCGACCACCGCCGTCGGCGGCCCCTGCCCGCAGCTCTGAGCTACGGATCAGAGGAACGTGGCCTTCCCCGGCCCCTCCTCCACGAAGCTGCGCATCCCCCGCTCGCGGTCCTCCGTGGCGAACAGACCGGAGAACCAGTTCCGCTCGATGGTGAGCCCGGTGTCGAGGTCCGTCTCCAGTCCGGCGTCGATCGACTCCTTGGCCGCGCGCAGCGCCAGCGCGGGGCCCTTGGCCAGCTTGGCGGCCCAGGCGTGTGCCTGCTCGTAGACCTCGGCGGCCGGGACCACCCGGTCGACCAGGCCCAGAGTGAGGGCCTCCTCCGCCTTGACCATGCGGCCGGTGAAGATGAGGTCCTTGGCGCGGGAGGGGCCGATCAGGCGGGCGAGCCGCTGGGTGCCGCCCGCGCCCGGGATCAGGCCGAGGAGGATCTCCGGCTGGCCGAGCTTGGCGTTGTCCGCGGCGATCCGGTAGTCGGCGCAGAGCGTCAGTTCGCAGCCGCCGCCGAGCGCGTAACCGGTGACGGCGGCGACGACCGGCTTGGGGATGCGGGCGACGGCGGTGAAGGCGTCCTGGAGGCCCTTGGACCGGAGCACCATCGCGGTGTGGTCCATCGCCTGCATCTCCTTGATGTCCGCGCCCGCCGCGAACACCTTCTCGCCGCCGTAGAGGATCACGGCGCGCACGTCCTCGCGCCGGGTCGCCTCCTCGGCCAGCTCCCGCAGCCGGTCCTGGATCGCCACGTCCAGGGCGTTCATGGGCGGCCGGTCGATCTGGATGGTGCCGACGCCGTCGCGTACTTCGAGAGTCACAGTCATGCCAAGAGGTTAACCACCGCTAACGCGGGCGGGCCCGGTGCCGTTGGTCACAGCACCGGGCCCGGCCGGGTCGTTCAGGAAGGGGAAGAGGGTTACTTCTTCCACTCCTCCCAGTCCATGTTCCAGCCGTTGAGGCCGTTGTCCGGGGCGATCTGCTTGTCCTTGGAGTTCTTCACGATGACCACGTCGCCGATCATCGACTTGTTGTAGAACCAGGCCGCCGGCGTCTGGTTGTCGTAGCCGCCGCGCACATCGCGCAGACCGACACAGCCGTGGCTGGTGTTGGTGTTGCCGAAGATGGAGGACGCGCCCCAGTAGTTGCCGTGCAGGAAGGTGCCCGAGGTGGACAGCCGCATGGCGTGCGGCACGTCCTTGATGTCGTACTCGCCGCCGAAGCCGACGGTGTCGCCGTTCATCCGGGTCACCTTGAGCTTCTCGCTGATGACCATCTGACCGTTGTACGTGGTCGTCGCCGGAGCGCCCGCGGAGATCGGGATGTCCTTGATCTGCTTGCCGTCGCGGACCACCTTCATCCGCTTGGTGTCCGCGTCGACGGTGGAGACCTGGCTGCGGCCGATGGTGAACTTCACCGTCTTGGCCTGCTTGCCGTAGACGCCCGGCCGGCCCTCGACGCCGTCGAGGTTGAGCTCGACGGTCACCTTGGTGCCCGCCGCCCAGTACTTCTCCGGGCGGAAGTCGAGGCGGTCGTTGCCGAACCAGTGGCCCTCGATCTCGACGGCCGGTTCGGCCGTCACCTTGATCGCCCCCTCTACCGCGGCCGGGTCGGTGATGCCCCGGGTGAAGTGGATGGAGACCGGCATGCCGACCCCGACGGTGGAGCCGTCCTCCGGCGTGTACTGCCCGATGAAGGTGTTCTGCGGCACCAGCGTGGTGAACGTGGTGTCCTTCGCCGACTCACGGCCCTCGGCGTCCTTGGCGACCGCGTGCACCGTGTACTTGGTGGCGGCGGCGAGGTGCCGCTCCGGCGCCCAGCTCGCGCCGTCGGCCGCGATCTCGCCCGCGACCTCGTTGCCCTTGGGATCGGCGACCTTCACCGTGGTCAGCTTGCCCTGCGTGGCGCCGATCTTCAGCGCGCCGCTGGTCGCCACGGACTCCGCGCCGTCCTTGGGCGCGATGGTCACGACCGCCTGCGAAGCGGTCGTGTCCTCCTTCTTCGTACCGCCCGCGGGGCTCTTCTTGTCCTCCGCGTCAGCACTGCCGCCGCACGCCGTCACCAGCAACAGAAGTGCTCCCAGAACCAGGGCCAGAAGCCCCGGTCCGCCGCGCCGCTTCCCGCTCGCCCCGGCCGATGCCCCCGATATCGGCTGCCCGTTCACTGTGGTCGTCTCCCCTCGCACGGCCTGGCCCCGCCATGGCCCGCACCCCCGCGCGCAGAAAATGCGCGTCGCCGCAAGATAATCACATCGCGAGCGGGATGAACTCCCTCCGGAATGTCACCGTTCCGTCCCAACTGGTTCGGGGAGCTGCGCAGGTGGCGCGGGGTGCCGGGGCCGGCCGGAGGGGTCGCCCGGAGGGATGCCCGGATGCCCGGGCACGGGGAGCCTCCGAGGGCTCGGCGGGGCCTCAGCGCAGGGCGGAGCCCGCCTTCCACTTCTTCCAGCCCATGTTCCAGCCGCTGAGCCCGTTGTCCGGTGCGACCTTCTTGTCCTTGGAGTTGACCACCTCGACGACGTCGCCGATCAGGGTCCGGTCGAAGAACCAGCCGCCGGGGGCGGAGCCGCTGCCGCCCTTGGCGTCGCGCAGCCCGATGCAGCCGTGGCTGACGTTCTCCTCGCCGAACACGGACTCGTCGGCCCAGTAGTTGCCGTGCAGGAAGGTGCCGGACTCGGTGAGCCGGATCGCGTGCGGTACGTCCTTGATGTCGTACTCGCCCTTGCCCTTCTTGTCCGTGAATCCGACGGTCGCCCCGTTCATCCGGGTCACCTCGTGCATCTCGGTGACCACCATCTTCCCGTTGTACGTGGTCGTCTTCGGGGCCCCCGCGGTGATCGGGACCGTGCTGACGAGCTCCCCGTCGCGGCGTACCTCCATGGTCTTCTCCTCCGCGTCGACCCGGGAGATCTGGGAGCGGCCGACCGTGAAGACGACGGTCTTGTCCTGGCTGCCGTAGACCCCGGGCGCGCCCTCGACGTCCCGCAGTCCGATGTCGACGGTGACCTCGGTGCCGGGTTTCCAGTACGTCTTCGGGCGGAAGTCGAGCCGGTCCTTGCCGAACCAGTGGCCGGCGACCTCCACCACCGGATCGGACGTCACCCGGATGGCCTTCTCGACCGCCGCCCGGTCGGCGATGGGCCGGTTGAAGGAGAAGGAGACGATCATGCCGGTGCCGACGGTGGACCGGTTCTCCGGTTTGAAGTAGCCGATGAAGCGGTGCTCGGGGACGAGCGTGGTGAACGTGGCGTGCCGGGCGGAGCGCCGCCCCTGTGCGTCCACGGCCACCGCGTCGATGCTGTACTTCGCGGCGAGGGCGAGCCGGGCCACCTTGGGCTCCGGGGCCCAGGAGCGCCCGTCCTCGGCGATGCGCCCGGCCACCGTCTGCTGCTGCGCGTCCTCGATCCGCATGACCTTCACGCTCTCCAGCCGCCCGTCGGGGACCTTCACCGCGATCCGGGTCTCCTCGTCGACGTCCTTGGCGCCGTTCTCGGGGAAGACGCTGATCGCGTCGCCGGGCGATCGCGCCTTGCCGTTGAGCACGGCCTCCCGGGTGTCGGTGCAGCCGGTCAGAAGGGCCAGCACGGTCAGCAGTCCTGCCCATGTCAGCACGGCGGCCGAGCCGGCCCGTGCGCTCTTCGCTGTGTGGTTCACGCTCCCCCAACGACCAGGGCCGGTCGGGGGAAACGTGAGTGCGGGCCGCCCGGTGGGCAGAACAGAGGGGAGGACTACCCCGAAGGGCCGCGGCCGGGACGCCGCGCGCCCCCTCGAAGGTGCCCGTCCTACGAGCCGCGGGAGGCTACACGGTGTCGAGCGCAGCCGAGCAGGAGGCAGTACAGGATCAGGAGCCGGTGCGGGGTCAGGAGCCGGTGCCGGATCCGGACGCGGTGGCCGCCGTGCGGGCGGAGGTCGCCCAGGCGCAGCGCGCTGACGCCGTACGGTCGGGAGCGTCCGCCCCCGCCGTGTGGCCCGGGGCCCCGATGCCGTTGGGGGCCCGCTTCCGGGTCGGGCCGGACGGGGTGGCGGGGACGAACTTCGCGCTGTGGGCGGGCGGGGCCGAGGCGGTCGAGCTGTGTCTGTTCGACGAGCGGGGCGTCGAGACCCGTTGCCCGCTGACCGAGCTCACCCATGAGATCTGGCACGGCTTCGTGCCCGGGGTGCGGCCCGGTCAGCGGTACGGCTACCGGGTGCACGGCCGCTGGGACCCGTGGACGGGGGCCCGTTGGAACGCGGCGAAGCTGCTGCTCGACCCGTACGCCCGTGCGGTCGACGGGACCTTCACCCTGCCGCCCGAGGTGTACGGGCATGTCCGGGACTGGCCGGACCAGCATGTCGCCGACACCGTGCGCGACGACCGGGACTCGGCCCCGTACGTTCCCAAGGGTGTGGTCGTCCACGATGACGACGACTGGGTGGAGGACCGCCGGCCCAAGACCCCGTGGGCCGACTCCGTCATCTACGAGCTGCACGTGCGCGGCTTCACCAAGCTGCACCCGGACATCCCGCCCGAGCTGCGCGGCACGTACGCCGGTCTCGCGCACCCGGCGGCGATCGAGCACCTGACCCGGCTCGGGGTGACCGCCGTCGAACTGCTCCCGGTGCACCAGTTCGCCCACGAGGACCATCTGCTGCGGCGCGGGCTGCACAACCACTGGGGCTACAACTCCATCGGCTACTTCGCCCCGCACGCCGACTACTCCGCGTCCGGCACGGCGGGCGGGCAGGTCGGCGAGTTCAAGCGGATGGTGCGCGCACTGCACGACGCCGGGATCGAGGTGATTCTCGACGTCGTCTACAACCACACGGCGGAGGCGGGCGAGCTCGGCCCGATGCTGTCGCTGCGCGGTATCGACAACCGGGGTTACTACCGCCTCGAGGGCGATCCGCGCCGCTACGCGGACTACACCGGCTGCGGCAACACCCTGCACGTGGTGCAGCCCCAGGTGCTGCGGCTCATCACCGACTCGCTGCGCTACTGGGTCACCGAGATGGGCGTCGACGGCTTCCGCTTCGACCTGGCGGCGGCGCTGGCCCGCTCGATGCACGACGTCGACATGCTCTCGCCGTTCCTCGCGGTGATCGCCCAGGACCCGGTGCTGCGCCGGGTCAAGTTGATCGCCGAGCCGTGGGACGTCGGCAACGGCGGCTACCAGGTGGGGGCGTTCCCGCCGCTGTGGACCGAGTGGAACGACCGCTACCGCGACGCCGTACGGGACTTCTGGCGCGGCGCGCTCCCCGACGTACGGGATCTCGGCTACCGGCTGACCGGCTCCAGCGATCTGTACGCCTGGGGCGGCCGCCGCCCGTACGCCTCGGTCAACTTCGTCACCGCGCACGACGGCTTCACCCTGCGCGACCTGGTCAGCTACGAGCAGAAGCACAACGAGGCCAACGGCGAGGGCAACCGGGACGGGACCAGCGACAACCGGGCGTGGAACTGCGGGGTGGAGGGCGAGAGCGACGATCCGGAGATCAACGCGCTGCGCCGCCGCCAGCTCCGTAACCTGCTGACCACGCTGTTGCTGTCCACCGGGGTGCCGATGCTGGTGGCGGGCGACGAGATGGGCCGGACGCAGGGCGGCAACAACAACGCCTACTGCCAGGACAACGAGACCGGCTGGCTGGACTGGTCGCTGCTGGAGCAGCCGGAGTGGCGGGAGCTGACCGAGCTGACGGCCCGGGTGCTGACCTTGCGCCGGACCCATCCAGTGCTGCGGCGCCGCGCGTTCTTCTCGGGCCGGGCGCAGGCCCCGGACGGGCTGCGGGACCTGGCGTGGTTCGCCCGGGACGGCCGGGAGATGACGGAGGGCGACTGGTACGCACCGGCGGCCACGCTCGGGCTGTACCTCTCGGGCCGGGACATTCCGGGGCGGGACGCGCGGGGCGAGCCGGTGACCGACGACAGCTTCCTGGCGGTGCTGCACGCGGGCGCGGAGCCGGTCGCCTTCGAACTGCCGGGAGCGCCGTGGGCGGACGCCTACGAACTGGTCCTGGACACCTCGCGGGAGGACCAGGCGGAGGCCCCGGGGACGGTCATCGACGGCGGTACGGAGGTGACGGTGCCGGCCCGGTCGGTGCTGCTGCTGCGCGTGGTGGAGCAGCCGGGGCCTCAGCCGAGGATGCCCCGGTCGTAGCCGACGGCGACGGCCGCGGCCCGGTCCTTGGCGCCCAGCTTGGCGAAGATGTGGGTGAGATGGGTCTTCACGGTCGCCTCGCTGATGAACAGCTCGGCGGCGATCTCCCGGTTCGTCGTGCCCCGCGCCACCAGGGCCAGCACCTCGCGCTCGCGGGCCGACAGGGCGGTTCCGGCGGGGTCGGCGGCGGGGGTGCGGACCCGGGTCATCAGCCGGGAGGCGACGGCGGGCGACAGGACGCTGCGCCCGTCGGCGGCGGCCCGGACGGCCGCGAACAGCTCCTCGCGCGGGGCGTCCTTGAGGAGGTAGCCGGTGGCGCCCGCCTCGATCGCGGGCAGGGTGTCGGAGTCGGTGTCGTACGTGGTCAGCACCAGGACCTTCGAGCGCGCGCCGCGCCGGGTCAGCTCCGCGATGGCCGCCACTCCCCCGCCGCCGGGCATCCGCAGGTCCATCAGGACGACGTCCGGGTCGAGCCGCTCGGTGACGGCGAGGGCGTCCACGCCGTCCGCCGCCTCGCCGAGTACCTCGAAGCCGGGGGCGGCGGCGAACATGCCGCGCAGTCCGTCGCGGACGACCGGGTGGTCGTCGACGACGACGAGGCTGATGGTGCGGGCGGGGGTCTCGGTCATGACGGCACCGTACGGGGGCTCGCTCCTGCCTGACCAGGGGCTGCCGCAGGGCCGTTTACTCCTGCCTGACCAGGGGGACCCTGGCGGAGACGGCTGTACCGCCGCCCGGTTCCGACTCCACCTCGACCGCGCCCGCGATGCGTTCCGCGCGGGCCCGCATGCCGCCGAGGCCGAAGCCTCCGGTGCGGCTCGCCGGGGCGGCGGCCGCGGGGTCGAAGCCTCGGCCGTCGTCCCGTACGTCCAGGGTCAGTTCGTCGTCCATGAAGGACAGCGTCACCCCGACCCGTGAGGCGCCGGCGTGCCGCCCGGCGTTGGCCAGGGCCTCGCCCGCGATGCGCAGCAGGGTGGCGGCGATCTCGTCGTGGACCGGTTCGACGGTGCCGGTGACGGTGAAGTCGGCGCGGACGCGGTGCTGTTCGGCCCAGTCGGCGACGGTCTTCTTCAACGCCCCGGCCAGTTCGTCGTGTTCCAGGGCTACGGGGGCCAGGTTGTGCACGGAGCGGCGGGCCTCGCCGAGGCTGTGGCGGGCGAGCGCGGCGGCCCGCTCCAGGTGGAGGCGGGCGGTGGCCGGATCGCTCTCCGTGACGGAGGTGACGACCTGGAGCTGGGCGATGATCCCGGTGAGCCCCTGGGCGAGGGTGTCGTGGATCTCGGCGGCGAGCCTGCGCCGCTCGTCGTCGACCCCGGCCTCACGGGCCTGGACGAGGAGCTGGGCGTGCAGGGCCGCGTTCTCCGCCATGGCCTCCTCCAGCCGGAGGTTGATGCGCTCCAGCTCGGCGATGGTCTCCACCTGGATGCGGGCCTTCTCCTCCTCCCGCATCCCGATGTGCCAGAAGAAGAGGGCGAGGGCGGAGTTGATGAGGTAGAGCGCGCCGAAGGCGACCCAGTTCATCAGGGTGGCGGGCGGCAGTCCGCCGCTCTGCGAACCGGCCAGGGTGACGGCGGTGGCGAGCAGCCCGCCGCGCACGGCCCGTTTGGGCAGCAGGGGTTCGACGTCGAAGTAGCCGAGGGCCGCGTAGATCGCGAAGAACGGGTTGAGCCAGGACAGGGCGAAGGCGAGGACGGTCCGGGCGGCGTAGTAGAACACTCCGGCGGCGGCGCGCGGCGCGGTACGCGGCCGGGCCCGGCCCCACCAGACCTGGAGCCCCAGCGCCGCCGCGACCAGGGCCCCGGCGGCGTACATCTCGGTACGGGTCATGATCAGGTCGGCGGCGACGCCCCCGACGAGGGTGGACAGGGCGAGGACGGCGTAGGGCCCGTACCGGTAGAACTGCTCCCAGCGGTCCTCGATCGTGCGGGGCCCCGTCGCGCCGGACGGGTAAGCGGAGCAGGGCGGCTGCGTCATGCGGGCAGTCTCCGTCACCGCCACCGGAAGAGTCGACCGGCCGCGATGCCCAGGACCACGGTCCACAGCGCGACGACCCCGAGGTACGCCCAGTTCGGCCAGTGGCCGGAGGCGGCCTGGTCCAGGGCCTGCGACGCGGCCCCGAACGGGGTCAGCTGCACGACGCGGCGCAGAGTGTCGGGCATCGCCTGGACGGGCACCCAGACCCCGGCGGTGAACATCATCGCGAGGTAGGCGACCGAACCGACCGCGGTGGCCGCCTTCGTCGTACGGGACAGGGCGCAGATCGTCGCGCCCAGGGCGAGCACGGCGGCGACCGCGAGCAGCAGCGCCAGCGCGTAGCCGAGGAGCTGTCCGGGCGGCGCGACCCCGTAGCCGACGCGGCCGACGGCGACGACCAGCAGCGCCGAGCCGAGGGCGGCCGCGCCGTGCAGGGTGATCTGGGCGGTGAGGAGGGCGGAGGGCCGCACCGGGGTGGTGGACATCCGGCGCAGGATGCCGCGTTCGCGGTACGCGGTGAGGACCGGCGGCATCGCCTGGAGTCCGGCCATGATCATGGCGAGCAGGACCGAGACGGGGACGTAGAGGTCGATGACCCGGCGCCCGCCGAGGTTGTCGTCGGCCTCCTTGAAGGCCGGGACGAAGCCGAGGATCACCAGGAGGACGGTCGGGAAGGCGAGGATCCAGAAGAGGCTGCCCGGTTCACGGAGGAAGAGCCGAGTCTCGGTGAGCAGCACGGCGGCCATGGGGCCGCGACGGCGGGCGGGCGCGGCCGTCTCCGGCGTACGGGTCGGGGCCGGGGCAGAGGTCGGGGGCTGGGCCGGGGTCGATGCGGGGATCGATGCGGGGGTCATGTCAGGCGTCCTGTCCGGTGAGGTGGTTGCCGGTGAGGTCGTTGCCGGTGAGGTCGAGGAAGGCTTCGTCGAGGCTGGTCTCCGTGATCCGCAGCCGCTGGGCGGTGATGCCGAGTTCGGCGAGCAGGGCGATGAGCGGGGTGACGGTGTCGTCGGTGGCGTGCAGGACGAGAACGCCGGCCGCGTCGGGCGGGGTCGCCGAGGCGACGCCCGGCAGCGCGGCGAGCCGGTCCAGCTCGGGCCCGGTCGGGGTGCGGGAGGGGACGAAGGAGACGACGGTGGAGCCGGTGGCCCGCCGGATCAGCCCGGACGGGGTGTCCAGGGCGACGACCTCGCCCCGGTCGATGACGGCGATCCGGTCGCAGAGGCGCTGGGCCTCCTCCATGAAGTGGGTGACGAGCAGCACGGTCACGCCGCTGTCACGGATCTCCTCGATGAGCTTCCAGGTGTCGCGGCGGGCGCGTGGGTCCAGGCCGGTGGTCAGCTCGTCGAGCACGACGACCTTCGGGTTGCCGATCAGGGCGAGCGCGATGAACAAGCGCTGTTTCTGGCCGCCGGAGAGCTTGGCGAAGCGGGTGGTGAGCCGGTCGGCGAGGCCGAGCCGCTCCACGAGCGGCCGCCAGTCGGCGGGGGCTGGGTAGAAGGAGCTGTAGAGCTCCAGCGCCTCCCGTACGGTCAGTTTGGCCTGGAGCTCGCTCTCCTGGAGCTGGGCGCCGAGCAGTTGCGTCACCCGGTCGTGGTCGGCGACCGGGTCGAGCCCGGCGACCCTGACCGTGCCCGCGTCGGGGATGCGCAGGCCCTCCACGCATTCGACGGTGGTGGTCTTGCCCGCCCCGTTGGGGCCGAGGATGCCGAAGATCTCGCCCTCCTCGACGGAGAAGGAGACGCCGTCGACCACGGCACGGCCCGCGTAGGTCTTGCGCACCCCGTTGACTTCGATGATTGCCATGTCCACAGGGTTCCGGCGGGCGGGCGCGGGCGGTATCCGCCGTCACGCTCGACGGCGCATCAGCCGATCGGCTGATGCGGGGGCACGACCCGGCGGACCGGCCGGGAACGCGGTGGGACGGGCGGCGGGGAAAGGGGCTAGGTCCGGCCGAAATTGGGAGGACCGATGTCAGTGGTGAAACGTAGGGTCGGCCCTGATGCCCGAAAAGCCTGCAGAGCGCACGGACCGGTCCGCCGTGCGCTCCCTCCTGCGCCTGTGGCCCTATGTCCGACCCGTGCGGGTACGCCTGTTCACCGCCGCCTTCGTGGCGATCCTGGCGTCCTGTCTGGGGCTGGTGATCCCGCTGGTCCTGAAGTGGATGGTGGACGGACCCGTCGCCGACCGCGATCCGGGCGGGGTGTGGCTGGGGGCGCTGTATCTGCTGCTGCTCGGTCTCGCGGAGGCGCTGCTTTTCGGGTTCCGGCGGTGGCTGGTGGCGCGTCCGCTGGCCGGGGTCGAGGCGTCGATGCGGGCGGATCTGTACCGCCATCTGCAACGGCTTCCGGTCGCCTTCCACGACCGCTGGGCCTCGGGTCAGCTGCTGTCGCGCGGGACGACGGACCTGATGCTGCTGCGGATGTTCCTGGCGTTCCCGCTGACCTTCCTGATCGTCAACACGACGACGATCCTCGTCGGGTTCGTTCTTCTGTTCGCCCAGGACTGGACGCTCGGTCTGGTGCTGCTGGCGCCCGCGGTGCCGCTGATGATCCTGTGCTCGTTGTTCGAGACGAAGTACTCGGTGGTCGCGCGCCGGGCCCAGGACCAGGTCGGCGATCTCACCACGGTCGTCGAGGAGAGCGTGCTGGGCATCCGCATCGTCAAGGGCTTCGGCCGGCACCGCAGCCAGGCGCAGGCCTTCCGGGCGCTGTCGCACCGGCTGCGCACCACGGAGCTGGGCAAGGCCCGGCTGCTCGCCGGGATCTGGGCGCTGATCACCGCCATCCCGGAGCTGGCGATCGGCGCGGCGCTGGTCCTCGGCACGATCCAGGTGGCGGACGGATCGCTGTCCGCCGGCACGCTGGTGGCCTTCCTCTCCACGGCGCTCGCGCTGCGCTGGCCGGTGGAGTCGATCGGCTTCCTGCTGGCGATGAGCCAGGAGTCGGCGACCGCCACCGACCGGTACTTCGAGGTGATGGACGTCCCGGAGGAGCCCGGGGCCGTCGCCGTACGCGAGGACGCTCCGGCCACCGCCGCCGGGATGGTGTTCGAGGGCGTCGAGTTCCGCTATCCGGACGCGGAGCCGGGCTCGCCGCCGGTCCTCGCCGGGATCGACCTGCACATCCGGCCGGGCGAGACGCTGGCCCTCGTCGGGGGTACGGGGTCGGGCAAGACGACGCTGACCGCCCTGGTGCCCCGGCTGCACGAGGCGACCGGCGGGCGGATCACGCTGGACGGCGAGGACATCGCGACGATGGAGCGTTCGCGGCTGCGGGAGCTGGTGTCGGTGGCGTTCGAGGAGCCGACGCTGTTCTCCGCGACGGTCGGCGAGAACGTGACGATGGGCGCGGCGGGCGCGGACGAGGCGCAGGTGCGCCGGGCGCTGTCGGTGGCCCAGGCCGACTTCGTGCACGAGCTGCCGCGCGGGCTGGACACCGAGGTCGGCGAGCAGGGCCTGAGCCTCTCCGGCGGCCAGCGCCAGCGCCTGGCGCTGGCCCGGGCCGTGGTCGGTGAGCCGCGCTTCCTGGTGCTGGACGACCCGCTCTCCGCGCTGGACGTGCACACGGAGACGCTGGTGGAGGCCGCGCTGCGGCAGGTCCTGGAGCGGACGACGGCGGTGGTCGTGGCGCACCGCCCGTCCACCGTGATGCTGGCCGACCGGGTGGCGCTGCTGTCCGGGGGCCGGATCGCCGCCGTCGGCACCCATCAGGAGCTGCTGCGCGACAACGCGGAGTACGCCTGGCTGATGTCGGGCGCCGAGCTCGGCGATCCGGCCCGTACGCGCGAGGGCGCCGGGTTCGCCGACGTCGGCCACGAGGCCGAGCACGAGGGCCGCCGGGGCGCCGTGCCCGAGGCCGAGCACGAGGACCACCGGGCCGCCGTCCGGCAGGTCCCCGCCGAGGAGGGCAGTGCCCGATGACCACGACCACCGATGACGCCTCACGTCCCGCGGCCGATGACGACGGCCTGCGGAAGAAGAGCCCGCCCGCTCCGGAACAGCCGCTCCCCGACGACCCGTTCGACCAGGACGACCTGCCCGCGCCGCCCGGGGCGACGAGATCGCTGCTGTTCTCGCTGCTGGCCCCGATGCGCGGCCGGGTCGCGGTGGCGGCCCTGCTCCTGCTGGTCCAGCAGGTCGCGATGCAGGCGGGCCCGCTGCTGGTGGCGTACGCGATCGACAGCGGGGTTCCGGCGTTCCGGGACCACGACTACGGACCGCTGATCGCGGTCGCCGTCGGCTACGCGCTCTGCTCGGTCGGCGCGGGCGTCCTCCAGTACGGCTTCATCCGGGCCTCCGCCCGGATCAACCAGGACGTGCTGCTCGATCTGCGCGGCCGGATCTTCCGGCACGCGCAGGCGCTCAGCGTCGACTTCCACGAGCGCTACACCTCGGGCCGGCTGATCTCGCGCTCCACGACGGATGTGGAGTCGCTGCGGGAGCTGCTGAGCGAGGGGCTCCAGGAACTGATCGGCGTGGTCCTGTCGTTCGTGTCGATCTCGCTGGTGCTGCTCTGGCTGGACCTGGGCATCGGCGCGATCGCCACGCTCTCCTTCGTACCGCTGTATCTGATGGTCCGGATGTACCGGCGGCGGGCGTCCGTCGCGTTCACGGCGCGATCGACGGCGATCGCGGCGGTGATCGTGAAGTTCGCGGAGACGATGAACGGCATCCGCCCGGTCCAGGCGTTCCGCCGGGAGCGGAGCAACGACGCCGTGTTCGGCACGCTGAACGGCGTCCACGAGCGGCGGAACGGCGACGCGATCCTGGAGATGGCGCGCTATGTCGTCGGCTCGCGGCTGATCGCGAACACGGCGGTGGCCGGGATGGTCCTGTGGGGCGCCTACCGGGTGGCGGACGGGACGCTGGCGCTCGGGGTGCTGGCGGCGGCGGTGCTGTATCTGCGCCGGCTGTACGACCCGATCGACCGGCTGGGCATGTTCCTCAACTCCTACGAGTCGGCGGCCGCCTCGCTGACGAAGATCGCCGGCCTGCTGGCCCAGACGCCGAACGTCCCGGAGGCCGACCACCCCAGGGAGCTGCCGCCGCGCTCCGGCGAACTCCCGGGCCGGGACGTCACGTTCGACGGGGTGCGGTTCGCCTACCGTACGGGCGGCGAGGTGCTGCCCACCTTCGACCTGCACATCCCGGCGGGCCGGACGGTGGCGGTCGTCGGCTCCACGGGCGCGGGCAAGTCGACGCTGGCCAAGCTGCTGGCCCGCTTCTACGACCCGACGGACGGCCGGGTCCTGCTGGACGGCACGGACCTGCGCGACCTGGAGACCGCCGAGCTGCGCCGGGGCGTGGTGATGGTGACGCAGGAGGCGTTCCTGTTCTCCGGGACGGTCGCGGAGAACATCGCGATCGGCCGCCCGGACGCCACCCGCGAGGAGATCGAGCACGCCGCGAAGGCCATCGGCGCGCACGACTTCATCGCCGCCCTGCCGGACGGCTACGACACCGACGTACGCAAGCGGGGCGGCCGGATCTCGGCGGGCCAGCGCCAGTTGGTGGCCTTCGCCCGCGCCCTGCTGGCGAACCCGTCGGTGCTGATCCTGGACGAGGCGACCAGCTCCCTGGACATCCCCGGCGAGCGGGCCGTGCAGCGGGCCATGGACACGGTGCTGCACGGCCGCACGGCGGTGGTGATCGCCCACCGGCTCTCCACGGTGGAGATCGCGGACCGGGTGCTGGTGATGGAGCACGGCCGGATCGTGGAGGACGGCGCACCCGCCGAACTGATCGGCGGGACGGGGCGGTTCGCGGGGCTGCACCGGACGTGGAAGGACAGTCTGGCCTGAGCCGGGGGGCCGGGGCGTGAAACCGCCGCCCGCCCTCCGGCCTCCCCCTTGCCTCACCTATCGAAATTCGATAGATTTCCATCGCATATCGATGGAAGGATGGGCCATGGGAAAGCTGACCGCGCGTGCGCTGCGCGCCGTGCTCGTGGTGGTGCTCACCGGCACCGTGTTCGTACAGGCGTTGATGGTGTGGGCGTTGGTCGGCGGGAACGACCCCGAGGACGGGTCGCTCCCGCTGACCGCGCTGCGCGTGATCACGATCCTGGGCATCGGGACGGCCCAGGTCGTCCTGATCTGCGTATGGCGACTGGTGACGATGGTGCGACGCGGGACCGTGTTCTCCGACGCCGCCTTCCGGTACGTGGACGTCATCATCGGCGCGATCGTCGCGGCCGCGCTCGTATGGTTCGCGGTCACGGCCCTGAACGCGCCCGGCCAGCGGGACGACCCGGGCGTGACCCTCATCATGGGCGGGGTGGGCGTGGCCGTCCTGGGGGTCGCGCTCCTCGTGCTCGTACTGCGGACGCTGCTCGTCCAGGCCGTCGCCCGCGATGTCGAAGCGGCGCAGATGCAGGCCGAGCTGGACGAGGTGATCTGATGCCGATCACCGTCGATATCGACGTGATGCTGGCCAGGCGGAAGATGTCCGTGGGCGAACTCGCGGACCGTGTGGGGATCACGCCCGCCAACCTGGCGGTGCTCAAGAACGGCCGCGCCAAGGCGGTGCGCTTCGCGACGCTCGCCGCGCTCTGCGACGTGCTCGCGTGCCAGCCGGGCGACCTGCTCCGCTGGGAGCCGGAGGACGACGCCGAGGAATCCGGCGAGGACACCGCCGACGGCTGAACCGCGCCCCGGGGATGTACGAGGGGGACGTACGAGGGGGGTGCCGCCCGGCCGGGCGGCACCCCCCTGGCGTCACATCCGTCAGGCGGTCGCGCCGGCCTTGCGGCGCCGTCCGAGGGCGAAGACGACACCGGCGCCGGCGAGGATCGCCACCCCGCCGATGGTCGCGATCAGGGGCAGGTCGGAGTCCGAGCCGGTCTGGGCGAGGGTGCCCTCGGGCTTGATCTCGGTGTTGCCCACGGGCTTGGCCGGGAGCGGCTTCTTGCCGCCTTCCTGGGGCTTCGCCTCGTTCGGGTCGCCCGCTTCGGCGCCTGCGGCCAGGACGTCGAACTCGTAGAAGCCCGGGCTGTCGGCAAGGACGCAGCCGCCCTCGGCGTCGGGGTAGACGCCGGCGGTGATGACGAAGGCGGTGCCCGCCGGGGACTTCTTGGCGACGCTCACCCGCAGGTCGATGGCGAAGGACTCCTTGGCCCGGAGGGAGGTGTGGCCGAGGTAGCCGGAGGCCTCGTTCTCGTCGTCGAGCAGGATGTCCGTCCAGACGCCCGTCTCCGGGTCCTTGAACTGGAGCGTGAGGTGGCCGCTGGAGTCGTTCCACGTCCCCTTGTCGACCTTGGCGGCGAAGACGCCGACGTCGACGCGGTCGTAGGCCTGGTCGCTCTTGTTGGTCACGTTCAGCCGGAAGCCGTGGAAGCCGCTGCCCGCGACGACCTTGGACGGCAGTCCGGAGATCGAGATCCGCACGTTCTCGTCGACCACGGGGTCGCTGTCCTCGTCGCCGCCGTCGCAGATGTCCTCGGGCGAAGTGGCGGAGGGCGAGGGGGTGGTGGCGCTCGTGGAGGGGGACGGGGCGGTCTCCGACTCCTCGGGCGCGGCGGAGGTCTCGCTCTCCTCGGGGGCCGGGGAGCTCTCGGACTCTCCGGGCGCCGGGGACGTCTCGGACTCCTCCGGAGCGGGGGAGGTCTCGGAGCCCTCCGGGGCGGGAGAGCTCGCGGACTCCTCCGGGGCGGGGGAGCTTTCGGTGGCCTCGGGCTGCGGGCCGGGGGTGGCGAGGGCCACGGGGGCCGCGAGAAGGGTGACCGGGGCGAGCACGGCGGTCGCTGCGGCGACGGCCAGGGCGCGGCGGATCTTCATGATTTGAGGTCCTCGGTGAGTCTGGGTGCCGCCGAAGCGGCACGAAGGCTGGGAGGGCCGTCCGGGTTCGAAGGTGGAGGGAGACACGGGTGAGGCCAATGGGTGTGACCGTCAAGGATGGTGCGAGGTTGTATCCGGCCATGGCCGAGATTGCGTGACCCGCCTCACACCCGCGTGCGTCCGTGTGGACTCGGCGGGTGCGATGCCGACGGGATTCGAACCCGCGGACGAGACGGGACAGGTCCGCCCCTGCCTCATCGAGTCGTCGCGGGGAGGACCTTCCCCGCCACGATCGCCTTGGGCCGCTCGGCCACGGCACCGCACCCTGCGGGGCCGCGCGGCCCCGGTCCGCCGATCGTAGGGTGCACGCCGGGCCCGGGCGACCGTATTCGCGCCCGCTCAGCCCGGCAGCAGCCGCACCGCCCCGTTGCGCAGCCGGGTGCGTTCCGTGCTCATGAAGCGGTGCAGGGTCCGGGAGGCGAAAGCGGTCCGCCGGGCGCTGCGGCGGCGTTCGCGGTCGTAGGCGCGCAGGGCGCCGGTGACGCCCGCCGCGCCCGGGGGCGCGGCGGCGAGCGCGCGGGTCAGGGCGTCCGCGTCCAGGATCGCGGTGCAGGCGCCCTGGCCCAGGTTGGGCGTCATGGCGTGGGCCGCGTCGCCGACCAGGGCGACGGGGGCCGCCGAGGAGTCGGGCCCGGCGGCGGAGGGCCCGGCATCGACGAAGGAGGGCAGCGCCGGGTACAGGTGGCGCATCTCGTAGCGGATCCGGTCGGCCGGGTCGGTGGCGTCCAGGATGCGTGGGATCGGGTCGTGCCAGCCGGCGAAGAAGCCGCGCAGCTCCTCGGCGGTGGTGGCCCCAGGCACGGTGGCGTACCAGTTGGTGCGGCCCGGTTCGACCGGGGTCAGCCCGAAGAAGCGGCCGCTGCCCCAGGTCTCGCCGTGCACCGGGCTCTCGAAGTCGGCGATGCCGATCCAGGCGACGGTGCCGACCTCGCGCGGGCCGCTGCGGTCGCCGAAGCGGGCGGTGCGGACGGCGCTGCGGATGCCGTCGGCGCCGATCACCAGGTCCTGCCCGGCGGCGAGGGCGTCCACGTCGGTGACCCGCTCGCCGAGCTTGAGCGGTACGTCGCCGAACGCTTCGAGGCCCGCGAGCAGGGCGTCGAGCAGATACGGGCGGGAGATGAGGAGTTCGGGGCGGCCCGCCTTGCGTTCGATGCGCTCCAGCGGGAGGCGGGCGATCGACGTTCCGTCCGGGGTGCGGATGTGCGCGTCGCGGTAGGGGACGGCGTGGTCGCGCAGCGCGTCGCCGACGCCGAGCCGGTCGAGCGCGGACTGCGCGGTGGGGTGGATGCCGAAGGCCGCACCGTACCGCTCCAGTTCGGTGCGCCGCTCCAGCACGGTCACGCTCCAGCCCGCGCGGCGGAGTCCGATCGCGGTGGCCAGTCCGCCGATGCCCGCGCCGACCACGGTCGCCGTTCCTGTCATGTCGCACTCCCGAAGCTCGTCGGCCGGCGCTGAAGAACCACCACATCCGTGGTACCACAGCTGAGGTAGCATCGGCAAGGAAGGACAGCCGGGGCAGCTGCGGTACGGGAGTGAGGGAGCGCGCGTGAATCCGGACCGGCGGGACCGGCTGCGGGACGCGGCGATCGAGGTGCTGGCCCGGGACGGCGGGCGCGGGCTGACCCACCGGGCCGTGGACCAGGCCGCCGAGGTGCCGCCGGGCACCACCAAGAACTACTTCCCGACCCGTGACGCGGTGCTGCGCGCGGTGGCGGAGCGCTGCCTGGAGCAGTACCTCGCGCTCACCGGGCAACTGGCCGCCCGCCCGGGGCCGACGGACCGCGAGGGCCTGGTCGCCCTCTTCCGCTCGCTCCTGGAGAACGTCGCGGGGCCCGGCCGCGCCCGGCTGCTCGCGGTGCTGGAGCTCCAGGCCGAGGCGACCCGGCGGCCCTGGCTCTCCGGCATCCTCGACCCGATGGCCCGTGGCGACTTCGCGGGCTTCGAGCTGGCGCAGCGCGCCGCCGGGCTGCCCGTCACCCCGCAGCGGGCCGCCGTCGTCACCCTCGCCCTGCACGCGGCGGTCCCGCATCTGCTGACGAACGGCCCCGGCACCCTCGCGGCGGCGGGGCTGGACGACCCGGACCGCTTCGTGCGCGACCTCCTGGACGCGGTGTACCCACCGGACGCGACCGCCTGAGCACCCCGCTCCGCCCCGGGCCGCACCCTGACGGACCGGCACATTCCGACGTGCGGATCTGGCCAGAACCCGACGGCGTCTCATCAGGCGGTCATCACGCCTCTTCCCGCCCGCGACCGTACGGTGCCCGTCGCGCGCGAAACCTGTGACCACCCTGTGAATACCGGGCTCCACAACGCCCGGTAACACTGCGGCAATGATCGGTGAAACGTCCGCTTAACGAACATGACCTTTCCGGCAACGAACGAAAACCGGCCAAGTTATTGACGCGCTCCTGACAGACACGGTCATCTGCTGACACTCTTCACCCCGTTCTGCGCACCGCCTGCACCGTCCGGACGGCCCGTCCAGCGCCGCCGGTACCCCCCTCGCAGAAGGAGTCCGCGTGAGATCCACGCCCAGCCGTCGCGCCACCGCGACCGGCGCTCTGATAGCCGCAGCAGCCCTCATAGCCGTCGCCGTTCCGTCCGGCGCCGCGACCGCCACCTCCGCCCCGGCCTCGGCCCCGCTCGGCGGCATCACCGCCGGCACCAAGGCCGACCCGGGCGCCCTGCCCGCCAAGCTCTCGCCCGCCCAGCGCGCCGAGCTGCTCAGCGAGGCGAACGCCACCAAGGCGGCCACCGCCAAGGAACTCGGCCTCGGGTCCACCGAGAAGCTCGTGGTCCGAGATGTCGTCCAGGACCGCGACGGCACGACGCACACCCGCTACGAGCGCACCCTGGACGGCCTCCCCGTCCTCGGCGGCGACCTCGTGGTCAAGGAGTCCGCGGCCGGGAAGACCGAGGGCGTCAGCAAGGCGTCGAAGGCGACCAGCGCGCAGCTGAAGGCCGTCGGCCTCACCGCCGACGTGGCCCCGGCCGCGGCCGAGAAGCAGGCGCTCGGCGCGGCGAAGGCCGAGGGCTCGAAGGCCAAGGAGGCCAGCGAGGCCCCGCGCAAGGTGGTGTGGCTGGGCAGCGGCGCGCCGCAGCTCGCGTACGAGACCGTGGTCGGCGGGCTCCAGCACGACGGCACCCCGAACGAGCTGCACGTGCTCACGGACGCCACCTCGGGCGAGAAGCTCTACGAGTGGCAGGCCGTCCACAACGGCACCGGCAACACGCAGTACAACGGCCAGGTCACCCTGGGCACCGCGCCCTCGTACACCCTGACCGACACCACGCGCGGCAACCACAAGACGTACAACCTGAACCGGGGCAGCTCCGGCACCGGCACGCTGTTCTCCGGACCGGACGACATCTGGGGCGACGGCACTCCGCAGAACGCCGAGACGGCCGGCGCGGACGCCCACTACGGTGCGGCCGAGACGTGGGACTACTACAAAAACGTGCACGGCCGCTCCGGCATCCGCGGTGACGGCGTCGGCGCGTACTCCCGCGTCCACTACGGCAACAACTACGTCAACGCGTTCTGGCAGGACAGCTGCTTCTGCATGACGTACGGCGACGGCAGCGGCAACGTCAAGCCGCTGACCTCCCTGGACGTGGCCGCCCACGAGATGACGCACGGTCTGACCTCGGTCACGGCCAAGCTCGTCTACAGCGGCGAGTCCGGCGGTCTCAACGAGGCCACCTCCGACATCTTCGCCGCCGGTGTGGAGTTCTACTCCAACACCACCCAGGACCCGGGCGACTACCTGGTCGGCGAGAAGATCGACATCAACGGCAACGGCACGCCGCTGCGCTACATGGACAAGCCCTCCAAGGACGGTTCGTCCAAGGACTACTGGTACTCGGGCATCGGCAACGTCGACGTCCACTACTCCTCGGGCCCGGCGAACCACTGGTTCTACCTGCTCTCCGAGGGCAGCGGCGCCAAGACCGTCAACGGCGTCAACTACGACTCGCCGACCTCCGACGGCCTCCCGGTGACCGGCATCGGCCGGGACAAGGCGCTGCAGATCTGGTTCAAGGCGCTCACCACGAAGTTCACCTCGACGACCAACTACGCCGCCGCTCGCACCGGCACGCTCGCGGTCGCCAGTGAGCTGTACGGGGCCACCAGCCCCGAGTACGCGGCCGTGGCGCACGCCTGGGCCGGCATCAACGTGGGTGCCCGCCCCGGCGGCGGCGACCCCGACCCGGGCGGCAAGGTGTTCGAGAACACCACCGCCGTGAACATCCCGGACGCCGGTGCGGCCGTCACCAGCTCGGTCACCGTCTCCGGTGTCACCGGCAACGCGCCGAGCGCCCTCAAGGTGGACGTGAACATCACGCACACCTGGCGCGGTGACCTGGTCATCGACCTGGTGGCGCCGGACGGCACCGCCTACCGGCTGAAGAACTCCTCCTCCGGCGACTCCGCGGACAACGTGGTGGCGACCTACACGGTCAACGCCTCGTCCGAGGTGGCCAACGGGGTCTGGAAGCTGAAGGTCCAGGACGTCGCCCGGCAGGACACCGGACGGATCAACAGCTTCAAGCTCACCTTCTGATCCACCGGATCCGACCGATCCACCCGCTGTGACCGAACGGCCCGGAAGAGGTCTCCCTCTTCCGGGCCGTTCGTCATGGTGCGAAAGGCCGCGTCAGGCCGGGTTGTTCGCGTGGGTCAGGGTCTCCCAGGCGACGAAGAGGTTGTTCGATCCGGCGGGCCGCTGCCGTTCGGTCAGCGTCTGGGTGTTGGTCATCGCGTAGCCGAGGCGGTTGGCGAGCGCGTTGAAGCCAACCTCGGTGACCGGGCCCAGATTGTCCTTGAGGGAGCCGCCGCACAGCGAGGACGGCACGGGCGTGCCCAGCTGGTGCTTGGCGTGCAGCCCCATCGCGTGCCGCAGCCGGTCGGCGACCTCCGGGTAGAGGTCCTGGCCCTGGATGCGGCTGGTCTCGGCGATGTGGGAGATGGCGGAGATGCCGTAGCCGGTGTGGGTCAGGTCGCGGCAGGTCTCCTGGGAGAGCCCGTCCATGAAGGTGGACTGGCCCTGCCAGTAGTTGATGACTTTGGCCCGGGTATCGAGCCCGCTGCCCGGGGCGACCTTGGGCAGCGAGCCGTCGGCGGTCACATAGATGTACGCCGGGACACGTCCGCGGAATTTCGCCACCGCCCTGTCATAGGCGGCGCGGTCCTCCAGGAAGACCGCGATCCCGATCGCCGCCTCGGTCATGGACAGCTCCCAGTTGCCGTTGGAGTGGGAGCCGTTGGTCACCTTCGGCAGATAGACGTTGCGGAGCATCGTGCCGAAGCGGCCGGAGTTGGGCCAGCTGCTGTAGGTGTACTTGATGATCTCGGCGGCCCGCGGCCAGGAGGAGCCGGCCCAGCCGGTCTGGAGCGGGGCGTTGCTGTTGGTGTGGTCCTTGATCACGGCGGACCAGGCGTCCATGATCTCGATGGCCTTCCGCGCGTACCGGCTGTCCTGGGTGAGGTACCAGGCCAGCGAGAGCGTGTACGCGGCGATGGCGTCCTCGCGCTCGTCCGTGCAGCCGATGTTGGGGTTGGAGTACGAGCCGCACTCGACGATCGCGCGAGGTTTGGCGGTACGGGTCAGCGAGGCGTACTTGCTGCCCATCATCTGGTCGTAGGCGCTCTTCCAGGGCTGCGCGCCCGCCTGCACCCGGCCCCGGACGAAGTCCAGTTGCGGGCGGCTGACGAGTACGCCGGGGTGGGTGAAGTTCGCCGGGGCGGCGGCCGTGACGGGGGCCGCGGCGGGAGCCTTCGCCGGGGCCGGGGATCTCTCCGCGAGGGCCGGTGCGGCGAGGACCGTGGTGAGCAGCGCGGCCAGGGCGGCGGCGGTGCCGAGAACGCGGGGGATGGTGCCGGTGCGCATGTGGGGGTGCCTTCCGGTGCGGTGGCGGTTCGACGGCCCGACCCGACAGGAGCGGTGATGGATACTCACGGGTGTTCATGGGTGTGAACTGTGGGCCGCATGATGAACCCTGCGATGAGTCAGGAACGTAAAGCCATTCCATGGACACGTCAAGGTTCTGCGTTCACTGCACGAAGGAACCGGCCGCACACGCGCAGGGGCCCGGCACCGCACGGGTGCCGGGCCCCTCGGGTCCGCCGGGGCGCGCGCTCAGCGCAGCAGCACGCCCGCGCCCTCCCCCGTCGCCTCGGTCGGCAGCGCGACCAGGCCCAGTTCGGCGCTGGTGGCCAGCAGCGGATGGGCGGGCAGTACCCGCACGGTGTAGCCGTACGGTCCCGTCCGGTCCAGGGCGAGCGGCCCCTCGTACAGCCAGCGGTCCTCCAGGTCCTGACCGCCCGCCGGCTTCAGCGGGAAGGTCTGGGCGTCCGCGATGGCGTCGCCGGAGTCGACCCGGCCCGCGACCACCTGGACCTCCACGTCGTCCGGGTCCAGACCGCCGAGCGCGATCCGCACCCGCAGCGCCAGCGTGGCGCCGAGCTCCGCCGAGCCGCCCGCCGCGGTGTCGGTGACCGACTCCACATGGTCGACGGCGACATCCGGCCAGGCCGCCCGGACCTTGGCCTTCCACCGGGCGAGATCCCGCGCGGCCTCGGGCTCCAGGGCCCGGCGGGCCCGTGCGGCGGGGGCGTACAGGCGCTCCGTGTACTCGCGCACCATCCGCCCCGCGAGCACCCGCGGACCGAGGTTGACCAGCGTGGAGCGGACCATCTCGATCCAGCGGTCCGGCAGCCCCTGCGCGCCCCGGTCGTAGAAGCGCGGGGCGACCCGGTCCTCGATCAGGGCGTACAGGGCGTTCGACTCCAGCTCGTCGCGGCGGTCCTCGTCGACCGCCGAGCCGTCGGCGGTGGGGATCTCCCAGCCGAAGTCCGGGTCGAACCACTCGTCCCACCAGCCGTCGCGCACGGACAGGTTGAGGCAGCCGTTCAGCGCCGCCTTCATCCCGCTCGTGCCGCACGCCTCCAGCGGGCGCAGCGGGTTGTTGAGCCAGACGTCGCAGCCCGGGTAGAGCTTCTGCGCCATGCCCATGCCGTAGTCCGGGAGGAAGACGATGCGGTGGCGCACCCGCGGGTCGTCGGCGAACCGGACCAGCTCCTGCACCAGCCGCTTGCCGCCGTCGTCGGCCGGGTGGGCCTTGCCCGCGACGACGATCTGGATCGGATGCGTCGGGTGGAGCAGCAGCTCCCGCAGCCGGTCGCGGTCGCGCAGCATCAGCGTGAGCCGCTTGTACGACGGGACCCGCCGGGCGAAGCCGATGGTCAGGACGTCCGGGTCGAGGACGCCGTCGATCCAGCCCAGCTCGGCGGTGCCCGCGCCGCGCCGCCGCCAGGAGGCGTAGAGCCGGCGGCGGACCTCGGTGACCAGCTGACCGCGCAGATCCCGGCGCAGGTCCCAGATCTCCTGGTCGCCGATGCCGGTCACCGCGTCCCAGCGGCGCGGGGTACCGGCCTGTGCGGAGGTCTCGTCGGCCACCGGGCCGCCCGCCAGCACCTGGTGGGCGCGGTCCTCGCCGACCTGACCCGCGCCGAGCCGGAACACCTCGGGGGCGACCCAGGTCGGTGCGTGGACGCCGTTGGTGACCGAGGTGATCGGCACCTCGGCGGGGTCGAAGCCCGGCCAGAGCCCGGAGAACATCTCCCGGCTGACGGCCCCGTGCAGGGTGGAGACGCCGTTGGCGCGCTGGGCGAGCCTGAGGCCCATCACCGCCATGTTGAACAGCTCCGGCTCGCCGCCCGGGTAGGTCTCGGTGCCGAGCCGCAGGATCTTCTCGACGGGTACGCCGGACAGCTCGCCGTCGTCGCCGAAGTGGCGGGCGATCAGCTGCCGGTCGAAACGGTCTATCCCGGCGGGCACCGGGGTGTGGGTGGTGAAGACGGTTCCGGCCCGGACCACTTCGAGGGCGGCGTCGAAGTCGAGCCCGGCGGGGATGAGTTCGCGGATGCGTTCCAGGCCGAGGAAGCCGGCGTGGCCTTCGTTGGTGTGGAACACCTCCGGCTCCGGGGTGCCGGTCAGCCGGCACCAGGTGCGCACCGCGCGCACCCCGCCGATGCCGAGCAGCATCTCCTGGAGGAGGCGGTGGTCGCTGCCGCCGCCGTACAGCCGGTCGGTGACGTCGCGTTCGCCCGGCGCGTTCTCCTCGACGTCGGAGTCGAGCAGGAGCAGCGGTACGCGGCCGACCCGGGCCAGCCAGACGCACGCGTGCAGCGAGCGTCCGCCGGGCAGGGCGAGCACCACCCGGGCGGGGGTGCCGTCGGCCTCGCGGACCAGGTCGAGCGGGAGTTCGTTGGGGTCGAGGACGGGATAGTGCTCCTGCTGCCAGCCGTCGCGCGAGAGGGTCTGGCGGAAGTAGCCGTGCCGGTAGAGCAGCCCGACGCCGATGAGCGGGACGCCGAGGTCGCTGGCGGCCTTGAGGTGGTCGCCGGCCAGGATGCCGAGGCCGCCGCTGTACTGGGGCAGCGCCGCGGTGACGCCGAATTCGGGTGAGAAGTAGGCGACGGCGGAGGGGAGTTCGGCTCCGGCGGCCCGCTGCTCCTGGTACCAGCGGGGGCCCTGGAGATACTCGGCCAGGTCGGCGGAGGCCGCGGCGAGGCGGCCGAGGTACGCCTCGTCCCCGGCCAGTTCGGTGAGCCGCCCGGCGGACAGCGAGCCGAGCAGGCGTACGGGGTCGGCGTCCGCGGGCCGCCAGCCCTCGGGGTCGGCGGCCCGGAAGAGCTCACGGGTCTCGGTGTGCCACGACCAGCGCAGGTTGCGCGCGAGGTCGTGGAGGGGTCGGAGGGGTTCGGGGAGGACAGGACGCACGGTGAATCGACGAATGGCCTTCACGTATTCCACCTTTACAGGGGACTTGCGCATCCGAGCGGACGCACCACGGTGTGCGTCCCTTCCGTCACCCCTGACGGTAGCGGCCGTCCGTGGCGGGCTGCCACGGCGCGCGGACGGCGCTCTGAGTCCGGGAGAGATCGCCGCGCGCCGCCCCGCGGAAGCTCCGCGGTCGCTTCACAGGCGCCCCACCCGCCTCGCCGGTGATCCTCCGTCACTCCGCTCACCTGGGGGTTTGGCCGATTTCACCCCCGTACGCAGCCTTGTGGACCTCTCTGCCACAGGGAAGGCTGCCGTGTGGCGCCGCAGAACGGGTATCCGGAACCTGTGGGGGCGCCTCGGGTTCCTGCGCCCACCAGGGCGTGCGCGCCGCGCGCGGCGGTTCCCGAGCGGTTGGCTACGACCGAGTAGTTAACACAGCGCCGGATTTCCCACCCGCGGACGCGGGGAAGGCTTCCCCGGTACGCGGCACGACCCGGCCCGCACACGTTCTCCGTGCATTCCGAAACATGCACGAAACCCCCGCGACCCACCCATTCGAGTGCCATTCGAGTGAACGCGGACAGGAGCGGCCATGCCCACAGCCCGTCAGCAGACAGCTGAGCAGCTACAAAGGACAGATCCCCGTCTTCACGGCACACGCGGTCGGTCCTCCGCGCCCGTGCCGTCCCCCGTGCACGCCGAGCTCCTCCAGCCCTCAGGTGATTCCATGATCGGTCGTATTCCCGTCCTGGACGTCCGTCCTCTCGTCGACTGCGGCAGACGGGCGGCGAAGGCCGTCGCCGGTGAGACCTTCCAGGTCACCGCCACCGTCTTCCGCGAAGGCCATGACGCGGTGGCCGCCAATGTCGTGCTGCGCGATCCGAGCGGACGGGTCGGACCGTGGACCCCGATGCGCGAGCTGGCACAGGGCACGGACCGGTGGGGCGCGGAGGTAACTCCGTCCTCCGAGGGCCGCTGGACGTACACGGTGGAGGCCTGGAGCGATCCGGTCACCACCTGGCGGCACCATGCCGCGATCAAGATCCCGGCGGGCATCGACACGGACCTGGTGCTGGCCGAAGGCGCGGCGCTGCTGGAGCGGGCCGCCGCCGGCGTGCCGAAGAAGCACGGCCGCGAGGCGGTGCTCGCCGCGGTGGACGCGCTGCGCGACGCCGCCCACCCGCCGGCCGCCCGGCTGGCCGCCGCCCTGACCCCGGCCGCCGACGCGGTCCTCGCCCGCTATCCACTGCGTGAACTGGTCACCCGCTCCAAGCCGCTGGCGGTGCGGGTGGAGCGCGAGCGGGCGCTGTTCGGGTCGTGGTACGAGCTGTTTCCGCGCTCCGAGGGGGCGCGGGAGGTACCGGTGGACCCGGCGGACACCTCGCCGGACGCGGAGACCCGGCTGGTCAGCGGCACCTTCCGGACGGCCGCCGAGCGGCTGCCCGCGGTCGCCGCCATGGGGTTCGACGTCGTGTACCTGCCGCCGATCCACCCGATCGGGACGACCCACCGCAAGGGCCCGAACAACAGCCTGACGCCCGGGGAGCACGATCCGGGCGTGCCGTGGGCGATCGGTTCGGCCGACGGCGGGCACGACGCGGTCCATCCGGAGCTGGGCACGCTGGAGGACTTCGACCACTTCGTGTCGGTGGCCCGCAATCTGCGGATGGAGGTCGCGCTCGACTTCGCGCTCCAGTGCTCGCCGGACCACCCGTGGGTCAAGGAGCACCCGGACTGGTTCCACCACCGCCCCGACGGTTCGATCGCGTACGCCGAGAATCCGCCGAAGAAGTACCAGGACATCTATCCGATCGCCTTCGACAAGGACATGCGCGGTCTGGTGGCGGAGACCGTACGGATCCTGCGCTTCTGGATGGACCACGGAGTGCGTATCTTCCGGGTCGACAATCCGCACACCAAGCCGGTGGTGTTCTGGGAGAAGGTCATCGCTGAGATCAACGGAGCCGATCCGGACGTGGTCTTCCTGGCGGAGGCGTTCACCCGCCCGGCGATGATGCACACGCTCGGCGCGATCGGCTTCCAGCAGTCCTACACCTACTTCACCTGGCGCAACACCAAGCAGGAGCTCACCGAGTACGTCACGGAGCTGTCCGGCGAGGCCGCCTCGTACATGCGGCCCAACTTCTTCGTGAACACCCCCGACATCCTTCCCGGTTACCTCCAGGAAGGCGGCCGTCCGGCCTTCGAGGCACGGGCGGTCCTGGCCGCGACGCTCGCCCCGTCCTGGGGCGTGTACGCGGGTTTCGAGCTGTGCGAGAACACTCCGGCCAAGCCGGGGAGCGAGGAGTACCTGCACTCGGAGAAGTACGAACTGCGCCCGAGGGACTGGGAGTCGGCGGAACGCGAGGGCCGCACGCTGACGCCCCTGATCACCTCGCTGAACCGGATCCGCCGGCGTAACCCCGCTCTGCGGCAGTTGCGCGACGTCCACTTCCACCACACCGACAACGAAGCGCTGATCGCCTACAGCAAGCGCTCCGGAACGAACACCGTTCTGGTGGTCGTGAACCTCGACCCGCACCACACCCAGGAGGCCACGGTCTCGTTGGACATGGAGCGGCTCGGCCTCCCATGGCACGAGCGCGTACCGGTGCGCGACGAGCTCACCGGCGATACCTACCACTGGGGCAGGGCCTTCTATGTGCGCCTAGAGCCGGGCATCACGCCCGCGCACATCGCCGTCCTGCGACCGTCCCCGCCGACCGGAGGGTCACCCACACCATGATCGTCAATGAGCCTGTCCACGACACGTTCGAGGACACTCCCGCCAAGGACCGCGATCCCGACTGGTTCAAGCGCGCCGTCTTCTACGAGGTGCTCGTCCGGTCCTTCCAGGACTCCAACGGCGACGGAATCGGCGACCTCAAGGGCATCACCGCCAAGCTGGACTATCTCCAGTGGCTCGGCGTCGACTGCCTCTGGCTGCCGCCGTTCTTCAAGTCGCCGCTGCGCGACGGGGGCTACGACGTCTCCGACTACACCGCCGTCCTGCCGGAGTTCGGCGATCTCGCCGACTTCGTGGAGTTCGTGGACGCCTCGCACCAGCGGGGCATGCGCGTCATCATCGACTTCGTCATGAACCACACGAGCGATCAGCACGAGTGGTTCCAGCAGTCCCGCACCGACCCGGACGGGCCGTACGGCGACTACTACGTCTGGGCGAACGACGACAAGCAGTTCCAGGACGCCCGGATCATCTTCGTCGACACCGAGACGTCCAACTGGACCTTCGACCCGGTGCGCAAGCAGTACTACTGGCACCGCTTCTTCTCGCACCAGCCGGACCTCAACTACGAGAACCCGGCGGTGCAGGAGGAGATCCTCGCGGCCCTGCGGTTCTGGCTGGACCTGGGCATCGACGGCTTCCGGGTCGACGCGGTGCCCTACCTCTACCAGCGCGAGGGCACCAACTGCGAGAACCTCCCCGAGACCCACCACTTCCTCAAGCGGGTCCGCAAGGAGATCGACGCCAACTACCCGGACACCGTGCTGCTCGCCGAGGCCAACCAGTGGCCGGAGGACGTCGTCGACTACTTCGGCGACTACGAGCAGGGCGGCGACGAATGCCATATGGCGTTCCACTTCCCCGTCATGCCGCGGATCTTCATGGCGGTGCGCCGCGAGAGCCGCTACCCGGTCTCCGAGATCCTGGCCAAGACCCCGGCGATCCCGAAGAACTGCCAGTGGGGCATCTTCCTGCGCAACCACGACGAGCTCACCCTCGAAATGGTCACGGACGAAGAGCGCGACTACATGTACGCGGAGTACGCCAAGGACCCGCGGATGCGCGCCAACATCGGCATCCGCCGGCGGCTCGCCCCGCTGCTGGACAACGACCGCAACCAGATCGAGCTGTTCACCGCGCTGCTGCTGTCGCTGCCCGGCTCCCCGATCCTCTACTACGGGGACGAGATCGGGATGGGCGACAACATCTGGCTGGGCGACCGGGACGCGGTGCGCACCCCGATGCAGTGGACGCCCGACCGCAACGCCGGCTTCTCCTCCAGCGATCCGGGGCGGCTCTACCTCCCCACGATCATGGACCCGGTCTACGGCTACCAGGTCACCAACGTGGAGGCGTCGATGGCCTCGCCGTCCTCGCTGCTGCACTGGACCCGCCGGATGATCGAGATCCGTAAGCAGAATCCGGCCTTCGGTCTCGGCGAGTACACCGAACTCCCGTCCTCCAACCCGGCGGTGCTGGCGTTCACCCGCGAGTACAAGGACGACCTCGTCCTGTGCGTGCACAACTTCTCGCGGTTCGCCCAGCCCACCGAGCTCGACCTGCGATCGTTCAACGGACGTCATCCGGTGGAATTGATCGGCGGGGTACGCTTCCCGGCCATCGGCCAGTGGCCCTATCTGCTGACCCTCGCGGGACACGGCTTCTACTGGTTCCGGCTGCGCAAGGACGCGCCGCCGGCCTGATGCCCCACCCGCCCGGTGCGGGACGGTTTCCGCCGTCCCGCACCGGGCACCCTGACCCCAACGCAAGGCCGCGGGCCTCTCCTGGATCCGCCGCCCCGGCCTTCACGGTTCCGCCGTTCGAGTCCGTAAGCACCTTCCTCTCCCGACACGTCCCACACAGCCGGACAGCCATTGCCGCAATCCGGGACACTCTTCGCATCCTGTGTGCCCGGGGAAAGGACGCGATGCCATGTCGGAGGCTGCATCCACTCACGTCGCCCTGGCGAAGAGCACGAGGAACAGCGCAACGCTCAGCAGTACACAGGACGGGGCCCTGCTCCCGTCCCTCGCTCCGCTGCTCCACGCATGGCTGCCCCGGCAGCGGTGGTTCGCCGGCAAGGGCCGGCCGGTCACCGGCTTCTCCCTGGTCTCGGCCACCGAGATGCTGCCGCTGGACGGCACGGCGGGCCCGGGGCTCCTGCATCTGCTGCTGCGGGTCGAGCAGTCCTCCCAGCAGGTGCGCCCGGCCGAGGACTGCTACCAACTGCTCCTGGGCGCAAGAACGTCACTGCCGCCGCTGCTCTCGGGCGCCCTGATCGGCCGGGTGGAGCGGGGCCCGCTCGCCGGCCGGACCGTCTACGACGCCCTGCACGATCCGCGGCTGGCCGATCTGCTGCTGGAGCGCTTCCGCCGCCCCGGGCACCTCGGCTCGCTGCGCTTCGAGCGGACCGCCGCGATCCCGGCCGGTCTCGCGCCCCGGGTGCTGGACGCCGAGCAGTCCAACTCCTCGCTCGTCTACGGGGACGCGTTCATCCTCAAGATCTTCCGGCGCGTCTTCCCGGGCACCAACCCCGACCTGGAGCTGCCCCTCGCGCTCACCGGCGAGGGGTGCGAGCGGGTGCCGGCCCCGATCGCCTGGTTCGAGGCCCCCGGCCCCGAACCGCTCACCCTCGGCGTCCTCCAGCCCTTCCTGCACGGAGCGCGCGACGGCTGGCAGCTCGCGCTGGCCGCGCTCGCCGCGGGCCGCGACTTCCTCACCGAGGCGCGGGCGCTGGGCCGGGCCACCGCCGAGGTGCACATCGCGCTCGCCGCCGCGCTGCCGACCCCGGCGCTGCGCGGCACCCAGACCCGGCAGCTCGTCGCGCAGATGACCCAGCGGCTGGAGGCCGCCGCCCAGGCGGTCCCGGCGCTCGTGCCGTACGTCCCGGGGCTGCGCGCCGCGTTCGACGCGGTGACGGACCTCGGGCACCGGGGCAGCGGCTGGGCCCAGCAGCGGGTGCACGGCGATCTCCACCTCGGGCAGACCCTGCGCTCCGCCGACGGGTTCTGGTCGCTGATCGACTTCGAGGGCGAGCCGGCCCGCCCGCTGCCCGAGCGCCGCAGGCCCGCGCCTCCGGTGCGCGATGTCGCGGGCATGCTGCGGTCCTTCGACTACGCGGCCCGCTCGCACCGCCCGTGGAACCCGGAGTGGGCGGCCCGCTGCCGTGCCGCCTACTGCGAGGGCTACGCGCAGGGGTCGGGCAGCGATCCGCGCGGCGAACCGGAGCTGCTGCGCGCCCACGAGACCGACAAGGCCGTTTACGAGGTGCTGTACGAGGCCCGGCACCGCCCCGACTGGCTGCCGGTTCCGATGGCGGCCATCCAACGGCTGGCCCAGTCCGCCGCGGCCTGAGCCGCGCCCCTCACGTACCTCCCGCCCGCCCCTCCACCCGTGCTTCTCCCCTTCACCCTCCGAGGAGGCAGTCCCTGTGACCGCCCGCAAGCCGTCCCGCAAGGCATCCCGCAAGACCGCCGAAGTGCCTGCCGAAGTGCCCGTCGAGGCCGCCGCCGAGGCCGCCGCCGAGATCGCCGCTGCCGAGACCTCCGTCGACGCGGCGCCCACCCCCGCACCGGCTCCCGCCGCCACCGCCACCAAGGCCGCGCCCGCCAAGCGCGCCAGGC
>NZ_JAAGMH010000129.1:0-1946 GCF_010548505.1 Streptomyces sp. SID14515
CACCCCCGCGGCCCGGCTGCTGGCCCGCCCGGAGCGCACGGTCGCCGGCGCGCTGGCCGGCGTCGGGCTGCCCGCCCGTACGGTGGACGGCGTCCTGCGCCCGCTGCTCACCGCACTGCTCAGCGACCCCGCCCTCACCACGTCGAGCCGGTGCGCCGATCTCGCGCTGCGGGACTACGCACGCGGCGGGCTGTGCGTACCGGCGGGCGGTTCGTCCGCGCTGCCGGAACTGCTGGCGGCCTCGCTGCCGCCGGGGACGGTGCGTACGGGCGTCCATGTGACGGCCGCCGACATCACCTCCGTACGCACCAAGGAACACGGTGAGCTGGGGTGCCGCTCGCTGCTGCTGGCGACCGGCGCGGGGGCGGCGGCCGAGCTGCTGCCGGGGCTGCGGGTGCCGTCCTTCCACCCGGTGACGGTCCTTCACCACACCGCGCCCGCCCCGCCGCCGACGGGCAGGTCGCTGGTGCTGGACGGGGACCGGTCGGGCCCGGTGGCGTACACCGCGGTGATGAGCGAGGTCGACCCCTCGCGGGCGCCGGAGGGCCGGGCGCTGATCACCTCGACGGTGCTCGGCACCCCGCCGCCGGACCTGGACCGCTCGGTGCGGGCGCATCTGGCGTCGCTGTACGGCGTGCCGACGGACGGCTGGGAGCTGCTGGCGGCCCATCACGACCCGGAGGCGGTGCCCGCGATGGAGGCCCCGCACGATCCGCGCCGGCCGGTGCGGGTGCTGGCCGGGCTGTATGTGTGCGGCGACCACCGCGACACGAGCTCGGTCCAGGGCGCGCTGCACTCGGGCCGCCGGGCGGCGGAGGCCATCCTCACCGACCTGGCCGTGCCCGGCGCCCACGAGGGGAGCCTGCCCCGGGCCGCGTGAGCCCTGGGCCGCCGCGTCCCGTGAGCCCTGGGCCGCCGCGTCCCGCAAGGCTCAGCCGAGGGCGGCGACCCGGTCGCGGTAGCCGCGTACGGGGACCGCGTCCCGGTAGGGCTCCAGGCTGCGCTCGAAGGCGCGTACGTACTCCGTGGCGCGCACCGAGCGCATCTCGGCCGCCTGCTGGGCCGCCTCCGCGCCCATCTGGCAGGCCTGCTCCAGCTCGCCCAGGCCGAGGCGGGCCGAGGCGAGGACCACCCGGCAGAACAGCCTGCTCCGGGCGTACGCCGGGGCACGCAGCGCGAGCGACCGCTCGGCGTGCTGGGCGGCGGCCCGGTACTGCTGGAGGTCGCGGTGGCAGTGGCTCAGCTCGTCGGCGAGCTGCGCCTCGTCGAAGGTACGGGCCCAGTGCGGCACCTCGTCGCCGGGGCGGGCGGCCTCCAGGGCGTGTTCGGCCCGGGTCAGGGCGGCGGTGCAGGAGCGCGCCTCGCCGAGCACGCCGTGGCCGCGCGCCTCGACCGCGTGCAGCAGCGCCTGGACGAGGTGCGGGGCGGCCGAGCCGACCCCCTGCTGGGCGACCCGGGCGAGCTGGACGGCCTCCCTGCCGTGGCCGAGGTAGACCGCCTGCCGGCTCATCGTGATCAGCACATAGGCGCCGTAACCGCGGTCTCCGGCGGCCTGGGCGAGCCGCAGCGCCTGGACGAAGTACCGCTGGGCGAGGCCGTGGGCGGCGATGTCGTACGAGGTCCAGCCGGCCAGCCGGGTCAGGTCGGCGACCGCGGCGAACAGCCGCCGTCCGGTGGCCTCGCCGTACGTGCCCCGGAGCATCGGCTCGGCCTCGTGCTCCAGATACCGCACGAGGGCCTGCCGGGCGTGGCCGCCGCCGTACGCGTGGTCCAGGGTGCGGAAGAGCTCGCCGACCGAGCGCAGCGCGGCGACGTCCCCGCCGCCGACCCGCAGCCCGGTGCCGCTGTTGGTCTGCCGCTGCCGCGGGACCACGGGCAGCGCCCCCGTGGTCGTCGGCGGGTGCGCGGCGGGCGGGTGGGTGGCGGGCGGGCCCGGGGGTGTGGGC
>NZ_JAAGMH010000131.1:0-10321 GCF_010548505.1 Streptomyces sp. SID14515
CACGGCCGCCGCCGTCGCCCTGCACCGCCGCCGCCGCTGACCGCGCCCCTTCCGTACGCACCACACCTCGCACCCCGCACGTTCCGCGCCCCGTGCCCGTCCGTCCGGTCACGGGGCGCAGCCACGCCCGGGGCCGGGCGGCCGATCGCGAGCCGCTCCGGCACCGCGGCCGACGCCCCCTCCGGCCTGCCGGATCGCCGGCGGCCGGCCACAACCCGTCGCCCCCGCAGACAGATCACGAAGTAATCCGATCAATAAACGGTCACCATGTGCTACTTGATGCGTCACTTAGCGATAACAGAAGCGACGGAACCGGTGATTTAGACAACTGGGTGTAGCGCTGCCTGCACGAAGCGTTATTCTCCTCAGACGCATCACGGAGACCGCCACTCGCTACCACGGGTGACGTTTTTCGAACTGCTCGTGATGGAAGCTCTGCCTCTGGGAGTCCCGTGTACCCACACGTCGGGGTTGACGCCTCGGGCCTGGCTACGCTGCGTGCATCGGTCATTGACCGCTTGCGCGGCTTCGTCCCCACCGCGTACGCCGTCCCCGCTTTTGCCACCCCTGCACCTGCCGGCCCTTGCTACGCCCTGGCCGAACGCAGTGCGGCGGTCGGAAGACGCGGCACCCGCGCCGCCTCGACCACCTCGACCGTCCGCCGTCCCACCGCCGACAGCGACAGCGCGCGCATGATGGATCTCGTCGAACGCGCGCAGGCCGGTGAGGCGGACGCCTTCGGCCGCCTGTACGACCAGTACAGCGACACCGTGTACCGGTACATCTACTACCGCGTGGGCGGCAAGGCGACCGCGGAGGACCTCACCAGCGAGACCTTCCTCCGCGCGCTGCGCCGTATCTCCACGTTCACCTGGCAGGGCCGTGATTTCGGCGCCTGGCTGGTCACCATCGCTCGCAATCTGGTCGCCGACCACTTCAAATCCAGTCGTTTCCGACTGGAAGTGACCACCGGCGAAATGCTCGACGCCAACGAGGTGGCGCGCAGCCCCGAGGACTCCGTCCTGGAGTCCCTCTCCAACGCCGCCCTGCTCCAGGCCGTGCGGCGGCTCAACCCCCAGCAGCAGGAGTGCGTCACCCTGCGGTTCCTCCAAGGCCTCTCGGTCGCCGAGACCGCCCGCGTGATGGGCAAGAACGAGGGCGCGATCAAGACCCTCCAGTACCGAGCCGTACGGACGCTCGCCCGACTCCTGCCGGACGACGCCCGCTGACCGGGCCGCTGCGTGACCGTCCCGTCACGCAGTGGTCCGATCATCTTTCGTGCGTAACCCAAGTGCCGCGCGCCTCGTTGTGCCGGTTGCAGGCCCCCTGTCGTCACCCCCTGTCCGTCTCCACTCACTCCATCGAGTGGAAACGCTCAAGGTGTGCAACCTTCCGGACCGCCAGGGGAGTCGACCGTCATGACGAGAGGAGGTGCCGCCAGTGATCGCAAACGTTTCGGCACACCGGCGGGCGAACGCCTTCGCCCAGGCCCTGGAGGAGCAGACCCCCCAGGGTGCGGCGGCCGTACAGCCCGCGGAGCCGGCCGACCAGGCCGACCGCGGACCGCTGTTGGCCCTGGCGAACGGCCTCGGTGAGCTACCGAAGCCGCAGTTGGACCCCGAGGTCAAAGTGGTGCAGCGAGCCCAGCTCGTCGCGGCCATGGAGGCCATGTTCGCCGAGGGCGGCGCGTCCACGGGCCCTACGGTGCCCGTGCAACGGGGCAAGGGGGCCCACCGGGCCTCACCACTGCGGAAATTGCGCCCCCGCTCCCGCTGGGCGAAGGGTCTCACCGCCGGCGGGCTCACCGTCGGCGTGGCCGCGGGAGCCTTCGGCGGAGTGGCCGCCGCCAGCTCCGACGCCCTCCCCGGTGATTCGCTGTACGGGCTGAAGCGCGGGATGGAGGACATCAGCCTCGGCATGGCCAAGGGCGACGCCGACCGCGGCGAGGTCTATCTCGACCAGGCCTCCACCCGGCTCAGCGAGGCCCGCAGACTCATGGAGCGCGGCCGCTCCGGCGCACTCGACCACGAATCCCTCGGCGCCGTGAGACGCGCGCTCAACGGCATGTCCCACGACGCCTCCGAGGGCCACCGCCTGCTCCGCGCCGCCTATCAGCGCGACGGAGCGATCGGCCCCATCCAGACCCTGGACACCTTCTCCCGCTCGCACCGCGACACCTGGAGCAGCCTGCGCGACCGGCTGCCCGTCCAGCTCACCGACGTCCGCGACGAGGTCAGCTCGGTCTTCGACGCCATAGAGGAAGAGGTCGCGCCGCTCCAGTCGCTCCTGCCCCGCCCCCCGGGCGAGGACAAGAACACCGGACGCCCCGACACCACCGCCCCGGACGCCGGTTCGCCCCGGACCGACGCCCCCGCGTCCCCGGCCGCCCCCGAGCAGCCCGGAGACCGCACCGACGACAACAGCACCACCCCCAAGCCCTCCGGCTCCCCGGGCTCCGCCGACACCACCCCGGACGACGGGCTGCTCGGCGGCGGCACGGACGGCCTGCTGGACGACCTCCCGACGGACGGCCTCACCAAGCCCTCCCCCGAGAGCAAGCCCAGCGCGCCGGCCGCCCCGGACGTCACCCTGCCCCCGCTCCTCCCCGGGCTCCTCCCGGGCCTCGGCATCGACGGCGAGAACCTCAGGCCGTAGACCGGAGCACACGGGTAAGGGGCCGGTACGCGATGGCGTACCGGCCCCTCCCTCTGTGCAACTGATCAGAACGGGCAGGTCAAACGGGCAGGTCAGAAGAAGACCGACCGCCGCTGCACCAGCAGCTTGTACAGCGTGTGCTGGATCTGCTCGCGCACCTGGTCCGTCAGGTTGAACATCAGCATCGGGTCCTCCGCCGCCTCCGGCGGATATCCGTCCGTCGGAATCGGCTCACCGAACTGGATCGTCCACTTCGTCGGCAGCGGCAGCGCGCCCAGCGGCCCCAGCCACGGGAACGTCGGCGTGATCGGGAAGTACGGGAAGCCCAGCAGCCGGGCCAGCGTCTTCGCGTTGCCGATCATCGGGTAGATCTCCTCCGCGCCCACGATCGAGCACGGCACGATCGGCGCACCCGCGCGCAGCGCCGTCGACACGAACCCGCCCCGGCCGAAGCGCTGAAGCTTGTAGCGCTCGCCGAACGGCTTGCCGATGCCCTTGAAGCCCTCCGGCATCACGCCGACGATCTCGCCCATCTCCAGCAGCCGCTGCGCGTCCTCCGCACAGGCCAGCGTGTGACCGGCCTTGCGCGCCAGCTCGTTGACGACCGGGAGGTGGAAGACCAGATCGGCGGCGAGCAGCCGCAGATGCCGCTCGGCCGGATGGTTGTCGTGCACCGCGACCTGGAGCATCAGCCCGTCCAGCGGCAGCGTCCCGGAGTGGTTGGCCACGATGAGCGCCCCGCCGTCCGACGGGATGTTCTCGATGCCCTTCACCTCGACCCGGAAATACTTGTCGGCCAGCGGGCGCAGCGCCGACATCAGGACCTGGTCGGTGAGCTCCTCGTCGTACCCGAACTCGTCGACGTCGTAGTCACCGGTGACCCGCCGCCGCAGGAACGCGAGCCCGCCCGCGATCCGCCGCTCCCAGCCGCCGGCCGGAGAACCTTCCGCGCCGCCCGTATCGCCGCGGGGCTCCTGAGGCGCCTGCTCCGCCGCCGCGGGCGGCTCGGGCGCCTGCGCCCCCGGCAGGGCGCTCACCGGGGCCGAGGAGCCGTCACCGCGACCGCCTCCGGGACCGCCCGCCCCGGTCCGGCGCCGCGCCGGACGCGATGTGCCACCGGACCGCGAACGGTCGTCGTCGAACGGAATGACCTTGGCGTCCGCCATCGTCGGTGCGCTCCTCTACCTGGCGCCGTGAGTCGTCTGTACCGCACCGGTGCCGCGCTCCCGCGGCCCGGCGCCTCCCGGGAGCGGCAGCGCCGCCAGCCGGTCCACCGCCCTGCCCACCGTCTCCGGCGGCAACAGCCCCGGCCCCCGGCTCCGCGCGAACTCCGCGAACGTCTCCGCCGTGGTGAACTTCGGCCGGAAACCGAGGGTCTCGCGCATCTGCACGGTCGAGACCACCCTGCCATGGGTGAGCAACCGGATCTGCTCCGGCGAGAAATCGGTCATGCCGATCGTACGGAGCGCCGAGCCGACCCACGTGACGGCGGGCAGCAGCACCGGCACGGTCGGCCTGCCCAGCCGCCGCGAGCACTGCGACAGCAGCAGCACCCCGTCACCGGCGATGTTGAACGTGCCGCTGTTCAGCGTCCCGCGCCGGGGCTCGCTCGCCGCGATCCCCAGGACGTCGATCACATCGTCCTCGTGCACGAACTGGAGCCGGGGGTCGTAGCCGAAGACGGTCGGCAGGACGGGCAGCGACAGATAGTCGGCGAGCGGCGAGTCCGGGTGCGGCCCCAGGATGTTGGCGAACCGCAGCACGCACACCGCCACGTCCGGCCGCCGGCGGGCGAAGCCCCGTACGTACCCCTCGACCTCCACCGCGTCCTTCGCGAAGCCGCCGCTGGGCAGCGACTTGGGCGGGGTGGTCTCGGTGAACACGGCGGGGTCGCGGGGCGCCGACCCGTACACGCTCGTACTGGACTTCACCACGAGCCGCCGCACCGTCGGCGACTTCTGACAGGCGCCGAGCAGTTGCATGGTGCCGATGACGTTGGTCTCCTTGATCGCCGTCCGGCCGCCGGCGCCGAGCGCCTTGCCGGAGACGTCCAGGTGGACCACCGTGTCGACGGCGTACTCGGCCAGGATCCGCGCCATGGCCGACTGCCGGATGTCGGCGCGGACGAACTCCGCGTCGCCCAGCTGATGTGCGGGCGCGACCGCGTCGACGGCGATCACCCGGTCCACCCCGGGCTCGCGCTGGACGCGCCGGACGAAGCGGCCCCCCAGCTGCCGGGCCACTCCCGTGACGAGCACGACCTTTCCCAAGACCCGGCTCCCCTGCTTCCCGCGGTAACTTCCCTGGCCGTCACCGTAGCGGGTGGACGCCGCCCTGTGACGACCCCAGGGCCCGAAACGCACCGCAGCCCTCCCGCCGGATGGGCGGAAGGGCTGCGGATCTCACGAACTGCGTTCGCTTACTTCTTGTTGCGACGCTGAACGCGCGTGCGCTTGAGCAGCTTGCGGTGCTTCTTCTTGGCCATCCGCTTGCGCCGCTTCTTGATAACAGAGCCCACGACTACCCTCGCTTACTTCATCTTCACTGGTGCGGGGCGTCTGGGCCCACACGACCTACGTCGGCCTAGCCTACCCGCCACCGTCCGAGGGACGTAATCCGCAGGCAACCCCAGGCTGATCCCAGGCTGACGTCAGGCTGATTCCACCCCCACGAAGGACTCGCGGAGATACGCGTGAACCGCTTGCTCCGGCACCCGGAAGGACCTGCCCACCCGGATCGCCGGCAGATGACCGCTGTGCACCAAGCGGTACACGGTCATCTTCGACACTCGCATGACCGAGGCGACTTCCGCCACGGTCAGAAACTTGACCTCGTTGAGAGGCCTCTCGCTGCCAGCAGCCATGACCCACCTGTACCTTCCGCACCGGACGCGCACCGGCTTCCCCTCCGGTGACTCTTCGTCGTTGTGCGCTCACTCACCAGATTAGGGGCGGGTGGTGCGAGTGGGGAAGAGGAGGGGCGGCCGGCGGCCTACTGTGACAGACGGGCCCGATTGAGCACATAGCGCGTCAACGGCCGGTAAAACGGGGCCCGTACGCCGTCGTCGAGCGGAACGACCACGGACACCCGGCCCTCCGCCTCCCCCACGAACAGCGCCGGATCGTCCGTGTCCGCCGGCCCGATCGCCTCGATCCCCAGCTGACCTGCGCCGCAGACCCAGCCGTGATCCCCGATCACCAGCTCGGGCAGCACCCCGAGCCGCTCCGCCGCGTCCTGGAGCGCGAGCCGCACCGGAAGCGGCGAATGCGTGTGCGCGCCGGTCTCGCCACCCGTGGGCCGCCCCCCTGGTTCGCGCACCAGGGCGACACCCCGTACGTAGTCGAGGTTGTACGTGCGTACGCCAAACCGGGTCGTTATGTCGACACATCTCCCCTGCGCGGGGGTGAGAACAGGACAGCCCGCCGCCGACAGAGCGTCTGCCAGCCCGGCGTAGAAACCGAGCAGCCGGTGCGGATGACCGGTCCCCAGCAGCACCGGAGCCCGCCGCTCGGCCACCAGCGCCAACCGCTCGGCGAACGCGTCCAGCGCGGCCACCGTCCGGTCCGGGTCGATCGCGTCGGGCCCGCTCACATGCGCGGGATCGGCCGAGACCCCGCACCGGTCCGCCATCAGCCGCAACAGCTCGCCCTCGCCCCAGGCCCGCTCGGGCGCGAGCCCCAGCATCACCCGCGGATCCCGGGCGGCGAACAGCCGGTAGCTGCGCAGACTGTTCTCGCGCGGCGTGGCAACGGGCCCGGCCAGCCGGGCCGCCAGCAGATGGGCGCGTAACGCCCCGGTGCTCAACACCCCTGGGATGCTGCCGTATCGCGGAACCCGGCGGGCCGGATTCCCGGTACGCCCCACCGTTGGCGTAACGCACGGCACAATGCCCGCACCCGCCCCGGCCGCGCCCTTCAGGTCAGCAGCCCCCGCAGCGGGAACGCCGCCTTCCGGGACGCCAGCACCGCCTGGTCCAGCCGGTTGGCCGGATCGTACCCGTCCTCCCACGCCTTCCAGGACGGCGTACGCCCGTCGGTCATCCTGCCCGGCCCCAGCTGCCGCGTACGGGCGTAGACGAGATCCCGCCAGGACGGCGGCACCACCGACTCCGGATCGACCGGAGCGTGCGCCGCGATCCCGACCAGATGCGTCCACGACCGGGGCACCACGTCCACCACCGCGTATCCGCCGCCGCCGAGCGCCACCCAGCGCCCGTCGGCATACTCGTGCGCCAGCCGGTGACACGACTCCATGACGGCCCGCTGCGCGTCCAGCGACACCGCGAGGTGGGCGAGCGGGTCCTCGAAGTGGGTGTCGGCCCCGTGCTGGGTGACGAGCACCTGGGGCCGGAAGTCGGCCAGCAGCTCGGGCACCACGGCGTGGAACGCCCGCAGCCACCCCTCGTCCCCGGTCCCGGCGGGCAGCGGCACGTTCACCGCGGCCCCCTCGCCGTCCCCGGCCCCGGTCTCCTCCGGCCACCCGGTCTGCGGGAACAGCGTCCTCGGGTGCTCGTGCAGCGAGATCGTCAGCACCCGCGGGTCCTCCCAGAACGCGGCCTGCACCCCGTCGCCGTGGTGGACGTCCACATCGACGTACGCGACCCGCTCGGCGCCCAGCTCCAGAAGCCGGGCGATGGCGAGGGCCGGGTCGTTGTAGACGCAGAACCCGGCGGCCGACCCGGGCATGGCGTGATGCAGCCCCCCGGTGAAGTTGACCGCGTGCTCGCTCTCGCCCCGCCACACGGCCTCGGCGGCCCCCACCGACAGCCCGGCGATCAGCGCGGACGCCTCGTGCATCCCGGCGAACGCCGGATCGTCCACGGTCCCGAGCCCGTAGTTCTGGTCGGCGGCCCGCGGATTCAGTGAGGCGGCCCGCACCGCCGCCACATAGTCCTCGCGGTGCACGAGCCGCAGGGTGGAGTCCCCGGCGGACTTCGCCGACCGCAGATCCACCGCCCCGTCGAGCCCGAACGCCCGCACGAGCCCCATCGTCAGGTCGAGCCGGACGGGGTCCATGGGGTGGGTCTCCCCGAAGTCGTATCCCGTAACTGCGTCATCCCACATCAGCTGTGTGCGGCCGCTCATGCCCGCCACCGTATCGGGCGGGGCTCGGCCCGAACGAGCGGGCATACACCAGCGTCGCCAGCACCAGAACCATCGGAACGAGCATGGCGCCCCGATAACTCCACGCATCGCCCAGAGCGCCCACGAGCGGCGAACCGACCAGGAACCCCACATAGTTGAAGATATTCAACCGGGCCACGGCCGCGTCGCTGTTGCCCGGGAACATCCGCCCGGCCGCCGCGAAGGTCTGCGGCACGATCACGCACAGCCCGAACCCGAGCATCGTGAACCCGAGCATCCCCACCCAGGCGCCCGGCGCCAGCGCCACCACCGCGAACCCGCCGGCCGCCAGCAGACTCCCGCCCCGCACCACGGCGACCGCCCCGAACCGCCGCACCCCGAGGTCCCCCACCGCCCGCCCCAGCAGGGTCGTCACCATGTAGACGTTGTACGGAACGGTCGCGAGCTGCTCCGAACTGCCCAGCACGTCCTGGAGGTACTTGGCACTCCAGTTGGAGACCGTCGAGTCCCCGATGTACGCGAAGGTCATGACGAGGCACAACGGCAACAACAGCTTGAACGACAGGGCCCCGCCGGCGCCTCCGCCACCGGAGCGCGCTTCCTCCTCCGGCCCCTTCCCCTCCGTGTACCACCGGCTCCCGACCAGCGCGGCGGGCAACAGCACCACCACCACGGGCAGATAGGACACGAACAGCGAAAGGTCCCACCGCGCCCCGACCCACGCCAGCGACGCCCCCGCGATCCCGCCGAGGCTGTACGCGGCATGGAACCCGAGCATGATGCTGCGCCCGTACGCCCGTTGGAGGCTGACGCCCAACATGTTCATGGAGGCGTCCAGCGCCCCGACGGCCAGCCCGAAGACGCCGAGCGCGACGGCGACATGCCACATCTCCCGCCCGGCGCCCACCCCGAGCAGGGCGAGCAGGACGAGGGGCTGGGCCCACCGCAGGACGACGCCGGGCCGCACCCGCGCGACCACCTTCTCGGTGGCCACGCTGCCGGCCCCCGCCAGGATCGGGACAGCGGCGAGGAAGACGGGCAGCAGCCCGTCGGATATCCCGTACTGGTCCTGAATGGCGGGGATACGCGTCACCAGAAGGGCGAAGGCCACCCCTTGGACGCCGAAGCTCAACCCCAGGGAGGCCCTGCCGTACCGCAAGCCCGCTTCTGTCATGGCCGCGAGCGTAGAGCCAGGCGCTACCCGTGGGTAGACGGATCAGCCGAGCAGTTTCAGGCCAGCAGTTCGGGAAGCTGCGCCATGTCCGAGAAGTGCCCGGTCACTCCGGTGAGCCGGTCGGCGGGCATCATCGACGTGAACCCGTACACGTCCATCCCGGCCGCCCGCGCCGCCTCGACGCCGAGCGGGCTGTCCTCGATGACGACGCACCGCTCCGGCGCGACGCCCATCCGCTCGGCGGCGTACAGGAACAGATCCGGCGCCGGCTTGCCCCGCCCGACGTCCTCCGAGCTGAAGATCCACTCTTCCTCGAACCACTGGTCGATGCCCGTCTTGCGGTGCCCGACCCGGATCCGCTCGTGGCTCCCGGAGGAGGCGACGCAGTAGTCCACCCCGTCCGCGACGAGCTTGCCGAGCAGTTCCTCGGCCCCGTCCACCGCCACCAGCTCCCGCTGGAAAGCGGCGAACGTACGGGTGTTGAGCGTGGAGTCGAAGTCCTCGGGCAGCTTCTGCCCGGTCCTCTCCTCGACGAGATCGTGGACGCGGTGCACGGCGGACCCCATGTAGTCACGGAGCGACTCGTCGTACGTGGTGGGGTGACCGAGTTCGGTCAAGTAGCCGGAGAGGACGGTGTTGGCGAGCGGCTCACTGTCGACGAGCACACCATCGTTGTCGAAGATGACCAGTTCGTAGCGCATGGTTCGACCCTAGACGTTCAGAACGCAGAAAAGCCCCGTGCCACAAGGCACGGGGCTTTCCCGGAAAAATTGTTCGGCGGCGTCCTACTCTCCCACAGGGTCCCCCCTGCAGTACCATCGGCGCTGAAAGGCTTAGCTTCCGGGTTCGGAATGTAACCGGGCGTTTCCCTAACGCAATGACCACCGAAACACTATGAAATTAACCAACACCGGATGAAAACACGGCCGTTCGTTATTTCAGAACTAACACAGTGGACGCGAGCAACTGAGGACAAGCCCTCGGCCTATTAGTACCAGTCAGCTCCACCCCTTACAGGGCTTCCACATCTGGCCTATCAACCCAGTCGTCTACTGGGAGCCTTAACCAATCAAGTTGGTGGGAATACTCATCTCGAAGCAGGCTTCCCGCTTAGATGCTTTCAGCGGTTATCCTTTCCGAACGTAGCCAACCAGCCATGCCCTTGGCAGGACAACTGGCACACCAGAGGTTCGTCCGTCCCGGTCCTCTCGTACTAGGGACAGCCCTTCTCAATATTCCTACGCGCACAGCGGATAGGGACCGAACTGTCTCACGACGTTCTAAACCCAGCTCGCGTACCGCTTTAATGGGCGAACAGCCCAACCCTTGGGACCGACTCCAGCCCCAGGATGCGACGAGCCGACATCGAGGTGCCAAACCATCCCGTCGATATGGACTCTTGGGGAAG
>NZ_JAAGMH010000133.1:0-223 GCF_010548505.1 Streptomyces sp. SID14515
GGAGGCCCCTCATGTGTCACCGGGAGGCGGGAGCACCTGGACGCTTCCGGGCGGCAGGGTCGAGCACGGGGAGGACCCGTTCGACGCGGTGATCCGGGAGGTCGCCGAGGAGACCGGATGCGCTGCGGTGGTGGAGCGACTGCTGGGAGTGGACTCGCGGGTGGTCCCCGCGGCTACCGCGCGTGCCGGGGTCGAGCACCAGAATGTCGGGATCTTCTACCGG